>NZ_JBPAOH010000189.1:0-12487 GCF_050875635.1 Tolypothrix sp. VBCCA 56010 | reverse complement strand
CTCCAGAATTGAACCCAATTGAGAGGTTTTGGCAGTTTCTTAAAAATAAACTGCGATGGCAAAATTATCAAACCCTTGCCCAGTTGCGTCAGAAATTGGCTGAGGTACTAGAAACTATTACACCAGAAGTGATTATTTCTCTCACCTCTTACGACTTCATTCTTGAAGCTTTATTTAGCGCAGCTTCATAAAGAATTGGTATTAGTAATAACAATTTCCAATGCCAGGAGCTATAGATGACTCAACAGGAATGGTTAATTGATGAGGCTATAACCCCTGATGCTGACTCTGTTGAGCAGATGGAGCGTGAACTTAGCCCTACCCAACGGGGTAGCAGTCGGGAATCAGTCAGTCAACCACAAGCTGTTAATCTGGCTGTGCGGCTGCAAGATATTATGATTTGGGACACGAAAAAGTGGTTTGGTGATGCTCAAATGCGGTTAGATGCGCTAGTGGTTCACGGTCACGCTACAGAAGGTGAACCAGCAAGCATTTATATGCCGCAGACGTTTCGTTTTCCTGGTATTAAAAACCGCGATCGCCTACCTACAGGTGAGAATGGCTTACTGATATTCTATGGTAAGGCTTTGTACTTCTTGGATATCTTCATTACAGTGTCGCGCGATCGCAAGGACTCAGAAGACTTAGCGACATTACTTAACCAGCAGTTGCAATCAACAGACATCCAAGGGGCAGTGGGTACGCTGTTTGGGCTTGCTAGTGTTGCTGCGCCGCAGGTGACTGCTGTGACTACAGCCGTCTCAGCTGCGTCGGTGCTAGGCAATTTCGCCTACCAAGTCCTTAGTAAAGTGACTGGCGATAGTATAGGGCTTTACCGTACCTCCTGGCTACAGTACAGAGATAGCTTTGGCACCGGGCGTCATCCGCAAGAAGGTTCTCACCATGTCAGGGATCTTTCCTTCTGGTATGAAATAATCCAAGAAGAAACTCAAGATCATTTATGATACTTCCCCAGGTATGAAACTCACTGGTCAGCAGCACAGACAATTAACAGAGGCTTTACTTGATACATTCCCAGAGCAGCAAAGACTTGCTGAATTAGTAAAATTCCAGTTTGGAAAAAACCTCAATGCAATTGCAATGGGCAATGACTTACAAGCAATTGTATTTAGATTGATTCAAGCCGCAGAAGCCCAGGGATGGGTTGATAAACTGATTGCAGGTGCGCGTGAGTCAAATCCTGGAAACCCGAAATTATTTGTTTTTGCCCAGGAGTTTAATCTTGCTACTCCTATGCCACCACAGCTATCCGCAAGGGGTGCATTGGAGAAAATTATTAAGAAAACGAATAGTTTTCTCGATGTGAATAAATGGCGAGAAAAGTTAGGTACAATTGAGGCACAAGTATGCCGTATAGAAATCACTAAAAAAAATAATACTAAACAATTTGGGACAGGTTTTCTAATAGCACCAAATGTGGTAATTACGAATTACCATGTCATCGAACCTGTAGATTCAGGACGAGCAACTGCCAGCAATGTTATTCTGCGTTTTGACTACAAACAACTAGCGGATGGCAAGATTATCAACAAAGGTACAGAGTATCGCTTAGTAGAGGACGACTGGCTGATTGATAAAAGTCCTTATGTTGAAAATCAATTGCCAACACCTGACGAATTGGATTATGCATTGCTCCGGGTAGATGGAGTTCCTGGAGAAGAACCGATAGGGAAAAACTCAGATCCAAATGCTCCACAGCGAAAATGGATTGAGCTACCTACCGAACCTTATGAATTTTTACCTGATACTCCACTATTAATAGTGCAACATCCAAATGCCCAGCCGTTAAAATTGGCGTTGGACACGGAAGCAATTATTAGTATTAACGAGAACGGCACAACCGTTAAATACAAAACTAATACTGAACCTGGTTCCTCTGGCTCACCATGTTTTGACATTAACTGGAATTTAGTAGCGCTACATCATAGCGGTGATCCCGACTGGAATCCAACGTATAACGCCGGAACTCCCTTCAGTGCTATCTGCTCACGCTTAGAGAAAGAGAAGCCAGATTTATTAGCTTCTTTGCGAAGTGGTCAACCAGTATGGTGAATATTTCTTTATGTTTACTTGCTTAAAAGATGTTTTAAAAGATTTTCATGTATTTTGGCGATTAGAAATCGCGGCTACACACACAAAACTTGCCTTCGCAGGTTAGCAAACCCTTGATGCCTGCATTAGTCCACGGAGGTGGTGTTTTAAAATGCCTAAAGCACAAGTTTTTCCAAAATATTATAACAGGAAATAGTAAGAGCAGGTCAGGAGTCGTTTCCGGAAGCAACAGAAACAAAAGTGTAGTTACTCTAATAGAGTTAACAGCTATGAGTTTTCATTTTCGTAAGTATGGAGTAGCCATCAATGAACCCTGGTAACTCCCTTAGTTCCCTCCTCGATGGTTCTCTCCTTAAAGAGATAGAGGCAGCACTACGGGATGCTTTCCCTGAAAAAACTAAATTGGAAATGATGCTGTTGTATGAATTCCAAATCAACTTGGATGATATTGCTCTTGGTGATAATTATACTGAAATTGTTTTTAAAGTCGTAAAATATTTTAAAAGTAAAGACTCGTTAGCAAAATTAATTAATAAAGCAAGCGAAGAAAATGATGGCAACCTTCAATTGCAGTCAGTCGCTAAAAAAATTAATGCTATTACTAGCTTAATTCAAATACTTGTTCCATTAGAAAAAGACTTTATTAATCAAATGAAGCAGGTTTATCTTGCCTGTAGCTCTGATTCTTTGCGTAAAGATTGGGAGGATGAAAGCCCTGATACTCTCAAAGAAATTTTAGCTAATCTTAAGGACACACCTCAAGGAAAAGCTCCTGAAAACCCTCTTATACAGTTTGTAGCTCGTTTGTCAGAAGATGCAGAAATTCCTGAACTAGCTGCTATAAGTTTAAATAAATGGGGCAAACAAAATGCGAATAATTTTTCTGAGTTATTGACTCAAATTAGAAATGCTGAAATAACCAGAAATGAACAAGCAATTGTACAAACTTACCTCATCGTCTTACTAAATCCTAGTAAACAACATCAGAACAAGCGTTATTTCGTTTCGGCTTGGTTTATTCCTAATGGAGGAAATGATAAATTCAATTGTCAGACAGGAGAAGGTTATAAAATTTTAGAAATTGAACAACAGGAGCAAGAAACATTTTCTCTTGAAGAAATACCCTGTTTAATAGAAGATTTTCTTGACCAAATCACTCCACATCTAACTGACTTTTCTAGTCTGCCAGCGATTGAGATTTTCTTACCCTATGAACTTTTAAGCGAACCTATTGATACTTGGATAATTCAGCAGGAAGAACTACCAATTTCTATTGGTAGTTTATACAAAGTTATTGTTCGTTCTAGTCGTCGTCTAAGGAAGGACTACCCTTATAGAAATATTTGGGTGCAGAAGTGGAAGACTTTAAAGAATCTCACTGAAAACGCCTACTCTAAGTGTTGTACTTCTAGTGAGTGTCATTCTTGGCAAGAACTATTTTCTAGATTAAATCAAGATGGTACTATTGCTTTAAAACTGATGAAACCACCGTCTAATGATTTTTTGAAAGTGATGAATCAAACTGCAATTCCAGTTGCATTATGGATAAGACAGGAATTACAAAACTTGAATTTTCTAGTTGAACTTGATCAACTTTTGCAATGCTTAATCACAGAACTACCAGAGCGAGTCAAACAGAAGCGTTTAGATGATTTTCCTGACAAATCTAAGCAGAGTATTGGACATCATCTGTCCTTGCTATGGGAAAATCCTTATATATTGCCACCTCAGATTGAATATACTACACCATCATGACATTTTGGAAAATCTTTCAAGGAACCCCTGAAAAACCCCACAATGGAATTGAACACCTTCCTGAGCCTCCTAACTGGCGCAAATTTGACAAAAAAGAACGAGGTATAACTTATCAGGCAAGGGGAGAAGAAATAGAGCTAGTCAATGCAGCATTATATCTGCGTCGTCCCTTATTAGTCACAGGAAAACCAGGGACAGGGAAAAGCTCTTTAGCTTATGCGGTGGCTAAAGAATTACAATTGGGAAAGGTATTGCGTTGGAATATTACGACTCGCTCGACTTTGCAGCAAGGACTTTATCGTTATGATGCCATTGGTAGGTTACAAGATGCTCAAGGAAGTAGCAAGGACAATTTAGGCGAAATTGGCAAGTATATTCAATTGGGACCTTTGGGAACGGCGTTACTTCCCTCGCCAAATCCCAAGGTGTTATTAATTGATGAAATTGATAAAAGCGATATTGATTTACCTAATGATTTATTAAATATCTTTGAAGAAGGACAATTTGAAATTCCCGAATTAGCAAGGATAACTGAGAAATTTTCTAAAATTACTGTACAGACCTATGATAATCGGACTGCAACCATTATAAGCGGGTATGTGCAGTGTGAAGCGTTTCCCTTCGTAATTCTTACTAGTAATGGTGAACGAGAATTTCCACCCGCTTTCTTGCGGCGCTGCTTAAGATTAGATTTACGAGAACCAACTCCCCAAGAATTAGAGGCGATTGTAAAAGCACATTTAGGGGATAGTATTATTGAACAAGCAAAACCAATTATTGAAAAGTTCGTAAATCTACGGAAAAAGGGGGATTTGGCAACAGACCAATTGCTCAACGCGATTTATATGTTAACTAACACAGCCAATACCTCCGATTTTCTTATGCTAGACTCTCAAGATGAAGAAAAAGACCAGAAAAAAGAAAAGTTAATTGAACGGTTGCTGCAATACTTGAGCAGCACAGAGGGGATATGATTGAGCGGGCGATCGCTATTCTGCAACAGGCAGGCTTTGACTTTACTGCCCGCGAGTTAGCGGAAATTATCTGGTTGGCGGTTCACATAGAAAAGCCAGAGGAACCACAGCAATTAACTGTATCAAAGCCAGAGCCACCCAGAACTGAACGACCTCAAACTCAACAAACCTCAGAGTCACCATCTTTACCTCAAGTAAGAGAACCTCGTGCTGAAGTTTATCTTCCCTCTTCTGTGCCAAAACCCACAAAGACACCAGAAAGTCGCCAAGCAATTCCTATCAAAGTACCTGCGGCGGTAGCACTGAGAAATGCTCTGGCTTTAGGACGTGCGCTTCGTCCTTTAATGCGGAAAGTTCCATCTCCTACAGAAAATATACTGGATGAGGAAGCGACTGTTTGCCGCATTGCAGAAGAGAAAATTTGGGTACCAGTTCTAAAACCTGCTCCAGAAAGATGGTTAGAGTTAGCATTGGTGGTTGAACAAAGTAGTTCAACTGCTATTTGGAAACAGACTATTATTGAACTCCAACGGCTGTTAAAATATCATGGTGCCTTTCGGGATATGCGAACTTGGGAATTAAAGGTAACTGAAACAAAAGTACAATTATTCCCTCAAAATAGCACAGGTGCTTATAGTCCAACTCCCCATAGTCCTGAAGTACTAATTGACCCCAAGGGACAGCGTTTAATTTTACTGGTGAGTGATTGTATTTCTCCTGCTTGGCGAAGGAAGTTCATTCATCCAGTGCTAGATCTGTGGGGGCGTAATGGTTTAATGACTATTCTTCAATTACTTCCTGAAAGGCTTTGGGAACGGACAGCCTTAGCTTCAGAAACTCCTGTCCAACTGCGTTCCCTCAACCCTGGAGTTCCCAATTCTAAGTTGATTAAAAAAACTTGCAATGAAGATACATTTGATGAAATTGAAAACGCTGTCCAAGAAGACGGAAACAAAATCCAAAATCATATCTGTGTTCCCGTTGTCGCTCTAGAACCCAAACCTTTACTTATATGGGCACGGGTTATAGCGGGTTTAGGGAACGTAGAAACAGCAGGATTTAAATTTTCCTCTGTAGATGGGGTTGAGTTCACAGAAATTCAACAATCTACAGAACAAAATCAATCCCGCCTGAATGTACCAGCGTTAGTGAGTAGATTTCGCGCCACAGCTTCTCCTCTTGCTCGTCGGTTATCTGGATTAATGGCAGCTGCACCCGTTAGTTTACCTGTAGTACATCTGATTCAGCAAACTCTACTCCCAGAATCAGGACAAATTCATGTGGCTGAGGTGTTTATGAGTGGACTGCTCAAACTTCTACCACCCACGCACCAAGACACTAATCCCGATTATATTGAGTATGAGTTTATTAAGGATAAAGAGGGGGACATAAGGGAGTTACTGCTAGATTCCGTACCAGTTAGTAAAACAACTTTGGTCATTGACAAAGTATCTGAATTTGTCGCTAAACGAGTCGGTTTGTCAGTACGGGAATTTGAAGCGCGGTTGCTTACATATGACAGTAATGACTCTCTAGAAACAAAAATTCGTCCCTTTGCACAGCTAAAGGCTCAAGTTTTACGGCGATTAGGAGGGGACTACGCTCGTTTTGCCGAAGAGCTAGAGGCAACAAATAAAAAAGCCGACGAGGTAATCCAATCCCTCAAAATTGATTCTCCTCTATTCCAGGTATTTGAGTTTGAACCTGACACGGATGCATCTCCAGCTACCAACCTGCAAACTTTTGAATTTGAAGTAGCTAGCATTGAACTGAAAAAAGTGTTTTTTGGGTTTGGAAAAACAGAATTGACAATCAAGCGTAGTCGTCAGCAAGCACAATATTTTACAGAAGACTTGGGCAATCGAGTTGAGCTAGAAATGGTAGCCATTCCTTCTGGAAGCTTTGTGATGGGATCTCCAGAAGATGAACCTAAGCGCTCAAGCTCTGAAAGCCCTCAACATACAGTAACGATTAAATCTTTCTTCCTAGGCAAGTATCCTGTAACTCAAGCACAATGGCAAGCAGTAGCCTCTCTCCCACAAGTTAACCGCGAACTTGACGCTAATCCATCTAGATTTAAAGGAGAAAATCGCCCAGTTGAACAAGTTTCCTGGTATGATGTTATTGAGTTCTGCGATCGCCTGTCTCGATACACTGGTAAACCCTACCGTCTGCCGAGTGAAGCCGAATGGGAATATGCAGCTCGTGCAGGAACTACGACTCCATTTCACTTTGGCGAGACGATTACCTCAGATCTGGCAAACTATAATGCTGACTACACCTACGGTGCTGGTGTTAAAGGGGTTTATCGTAATGAAACAACACCCGTAGGCAGCTTTGGTGTAGCGAATGCCTTTGGGCTATACGATATGCACGGTCAGGTATGGGAATGGTGTGCTGATCATTGGCATAGTAACTATGAAGGAGCACCGATAGACGGAAGCACATGGCTAAAGGAAAATGATAATGATAATAGCCGACTGCTGCGGGGTGGTTCTTGGTTCTTCAATCCCGATTACTGCCGTTCGGCGTATCGCGTCTACGGCGTTGCGGGCGACTGGGACGGCGACGACGACGGTTTTCGTGTTGCGTGTTCTGCTGTGGTGACTCAGTAGCCCTTTATACTTTTTCTCTTTTGCTCTTTACCCTAGCATTCAGCGGCGATACCTAATCCCTTCCAAGTATTGTCTGTCAATCGTAAAGAACGCACCTCTCGATAATCATCGTTTTTAATTGCAAACTTACCCTGAATATCCCTTTTGATTTTTTTCATAGGTCTTCTTCCATGTATTACACGGATAGTATAGAAGAAACTCGAACCGAAATCAACCGTGTATTACATGGAGAAGTTTGATTGAAAAGCTATGGATATTTACTATCTTTACATTGGAGCTAGTGCAGCAAACCGTGATATTCTAGTTGTGGCATGAGGTATACCATCTAACCAAGACACCACACGCACAACATTCATGGCAACAGCGGTGATAATGTGTTGCAGTCGAATTTTTGGTAAGCTTCGGTAACGTGCTTGCCGTAAACCAAAAGCGTTTATTCCTTGTGATAAAGTTCCTTCGACACCAGCACGGGTGTTATAGCGCTCTTTCCATTCATCAGTATCTTGAGTAGAGCGGATAGTTTGAATAATTTGGTGTTCTTCTTTTGGACGTAACCTTAATTTTCTTGGCTCGCTTTCACTTTTTGATTTGATACACAAATGCCTAAAATCACAACGGCGGCAAACTTTGGAGGGAAACTTAACGTTAACTCCTGAATTACCCCAATTATCAATTGCGGGAGTCCAAGTCGTACTTTTTTGACCTTGAGGACACGTGACTGTTTTTGCTGACGCATTGTCCCCTAAAAATTTAGCCAGCCTTTGTAAGGTTTATCTGTGAGACAAGACGCGGATCGTGTGAGTAAGGCTGGCTAAATTTTTTACGTGTTAGACCCCGTGACCAATCGACTGTAAATTTACTGAGTTGGAGTATTTAACGCTAAGTTAGGTGATCGCTGAATGGCCATAGAACTATGCCCATAACAAATATTAAAACAAACGCAATAACAACTATTAAAGGATCAGGTAACAATTTTCCTATCCACATCCAAACTACTACGCCAAGGAATGGATACGCTAAACTACAGATCATGCCTATTATATTCGTGACACGTTGTCCAATCGGACTCGGAAAAGTTTTTAGATAAGATTTATAGTTATCTAGCCCACGGTGTAAGGTACGCTCATCATGATGAATTGCTCGAAGAGCAGCAATCACACCCAGTAATGTAGTAAAAGATGATCCAACACCCACCGCAATCATCGCCTGACGTATTGTTATTAATGTCGAAATAAAATCGGAGTTTGAAACAGATAATGAAGTGGCTTCAGCACTCAGAGAAAAGACGTAGGCAATAAATAATAGCCCCTGTAAAGTAATCATCCACATTATTCTCTGATTGACAAGGTTGTCTTCGTGTTCAATCTTGGCTCGAATACGATCATAAAGAAGTTCAACCGCTCGTTGTTTCAGATCAAATTCCATTTCCTTAGAAAGTCCTAAATTATTTACGAAACGGGCTTTTTCAATTATGGCTCCGCTCAGGTTAGTATCCTTCAGATCGGCACCGCCTGGTTGACTGACAAAAGTGGAGAAAAGGGGAGGCGTAGCCCTTTATTCAAGGGCATTCCACGTCGTACTGTAATAGGTAACCACACCTAACGTTACGGTAAAACAATGGCAAAAACCTCCCATGTTTATAATGAACTGCTTAAACTGTTGGGTCAATCGAAACATTGGGCAGATATTCGGCACTTGCATACATTGAGAGTGGTTAATGAGTTGGCGTAGATCTGCGCCAGTATTTCCTTGTAAGGTTTACCTGCGAAGATTTTAACAAAGTCATGCAGCTCATAGAGCCTCGCACCAGCAAACTCACAAGCCACTTCAGTTGTCAGGTTCCACGCGCTCTTTAGAGTTATAGCTTCACTATCAACGACAGTTCCGTCATGATCAAAAAGTACCACCTGATGATGCCGTTCCGGTTTCATCTCAATTGGCCCCCTCACTGTAATTCTTAAGTGTAGTCAATATTCCATGGGTCTGAAGAACGAGCATTGCTTGGTGGCATTCATCATCGACTACCTCTTGGAGCTCGCAATTCTCTAATCCCATAATCCGACTGAACACCGCACCCTCTCGAATCGCTGTAACTACGCTTAGAGTATCCTTGGCATCATAGGGCTTTCCTCCCTCGCTCACCCCCTCTCTTACTGCAAGGAGCCACGCCACAATGGGAAGTATAAGACGCTTCATGCTGACCTTTCGGCTATAAGCATCATGAAGTATCGGCAGTATATGATTGCGTACTTTCTTCGATGTTTGTGAAGAGATTCTCTCAATAGAATCAGGAAGAGCCGAATTACTCAGCCTTAGTAACACAGCAGCCATATATTGTTCACACGTCTGGCGAGGCACTGGCGTTGCTGCCGCGATGTCGCTCATCATCAGCCGAATAAACAACTGGAATTCCGGTAGGTTGAGTGCCTCATGTACATACTCTATACCTGCTCTTACAGCTAAACAGGCTATGAAGCAGTGTACTGCATTCAAGAATCGATACTTCAGACACATAAAGGGAGTGATGTCTTTCGTCATAATCACCCCCGTATCTTCCCACTGGGGCCTATCACCTCTAAAGTTGTCCTCCACGACAAACTGCCAAAATGGCTCCGTTACAATGGGTGCGCGATCCCTGACCTGTAGCAGTCGGCAGGGGTAGTTATGGTGGGATTCATGCTCTTGAGGCACAATCCTGTCTACCACCGTATTAGAGAACGTCGCGTTATGACTGATGTATGCTGCAAGCTCAGGATTAATCAGCTCAGCATAGGTTAGCACTGCTCTTCGTAGCGTCTCCCCGTTTCTTGGAAGGTTGTCGCAAGAAACTGTGGTGAACGGAACCACTCCTCGATCACGTCTAAGGCGCAGCGCCTCTACTATAAAGCCAACTACAGTTGTTGGAGTGGAAGGATTGCACATATCATGCGCGATCTCCTCATTCGCTGTGTCGAGATTAAAACTCTTATCTAGATAGTAGCCTTCTTGAGTAACGGTAAGAGTCACGAGGTGCACAGAGGGAGACGTGAGCAAATCAAGCACATAGTCGCGATCCTCTCTACCATCAACGATTTGGCTTATAGAACCTATAACTTCCGCCGAATCACGATTTAGTGCGCAACTAGAGCATTTGATCAAAGTGTAAAGGAATCCCTGCGGTTCCAATGTGTTAATGGCGCGTCGGCTCTTGAGGCTAACCCCACAGATCCCCCATCTTTGCTCTTGCGACCCCCTCTGCGCCAGATATTTATGTATTATGGGTGCGAGATGCCCCCTAAAAAAACGGCCAGGCCCGAAGTGGACGATACCGATACTAAGCGCCCTCCTGTTGTAAAGAGACTGTTGCCTCCACAAATCAGTTAAGGAAGTCAGCACGTGTAATCATATCTTCTTGGTCAGAACAAAAACCAGAAACTTGGTTGTGGTTTTCCAATCGCTAAAATAGGAGTGCTTTTTAGTATAGCAACAGGTGCTGCGATCGCCTTAGTTATCGATGTTTTTAATACCCATGACATTAGACATCTCCGAAAATACTCAAATTGTTTGCCGAAGTGACTTTTAGCCTGCGCTCGCCAACACCAAAAGTGAGCGAGACAACACGTAAAAATAAGGGTTTGAGATGTTTCTTATTAAGAAGAGGGCAAAAATAAGTGGCTATGTATAGGAATTGTACTTGAGAATTATTCTGCTCTTTTATGATGAGAAAACTAAGGTTCCAAGTCGGAGTCTTACCCCGGATTTCTCACAAAGCCTGAAGAAATAGGGGTCAAAAACTGCCAAAATGTATATTGCACAAGAATTCCAGCAGTTTGAAGTATGACCCCAAATAAAAACGATTGTATCCCAGAACAGTTTATATTTGAACAAGTAAAGTCATGTCCAGTTATAGTTAATTTTAAGGGTGAACCTGTAACATCTGATGCAGGATTAATATTAATTGCGGAACTGGACAGAAAAAGAGGAATAACATCACGGCTGGCAGCATGTTTCAAAGATTACCGAGATCCAAATAAGATTCTGCATCCAGTCAAGAGTTTAATTGCACAAAGAATATATGGCTTAATCATGGGGTATGAAGATATAAATGACCATGAAACTTTACGTCACGATGCAATATTTGCGTTTGCAGTTGGAAAAGTGATTAATTCAGAACAAGAATCAATTACTTTGGCTGGAAAAAGTACCTTAAATCGTATCGAGCATTGCCCAGAAAACGTATCATCAAGAGAGGATAGTCGATATCACCGTATTGAACATGATGCGTCAGCAATAGAAACACTTTTAGTTGAACTTTTTCTAGAATCTTACCGAAAGCCACCACGACAAATAATTTTGGATTTAGATGTTACCGATGATTTAGTTCATGGGAATCAAGAAGAAACATTTTTTAATCCTTATTATCGAGGGTATTGTTATGCCCCAGTTTATATTTTCTGCGGTAAACATTTACTTGCGGCAAAACTTCGTGCGTCTAATGTTGACCCTGCGGAAGGAGGATTAGAACAATTACAAAGAGTAATAAAAATAATCCGTTCACGATGGAAAGATGTGAAAATTATTATTCGCGGAGATAGCGCTTATTCGAGAGAAGATATAATGAGTTGGTGTGAATCTCAAACTGAAATTGATTATGTATTGGGACTCGCTCCAAATAATCGTCTACTCCAGCTATCTCAATCAATCCAGTATCGCGCATCCCAAGAATACTCAGGAAAAATTAAACATATAGTCGAGTTTTTTGAAACCTTATTTCCTCCATCACCAGATTTAAAGAACGACGCAGCAGTATTTGTTGATAACTCAGTTTGGTATTGCTCTCTTGATTACCAAACTCTAGACAGTTGGAGCCGTAATCGTCGTGTTGTCGCCAAAGTTGAGTACAGCTATGAAGAAGTCGATACTCGCAAAGTCTGCCGGACAGAAGCTTCTGTCCGGCGAGCTTTGCGTTTTGTAGTGACTTCGCTCCCTATTAATAAAATTCCGCCAGGACGACTTTATACTCAAAAGTATTGTCCTCGGGGTAATATGGAGAATTGTCTAAAAGAACAAAAGTTAGGATTGCACAGTGAT
>NZ_JBPAOH010000188.1:0-12682 GCF_050875635.1 Tolypothrix sp. VBCCA 56010 | reverse complement strand
TTTGCTCAAATTTTTGGAGAGGGAGCGTATCAAACACCGCAGATGCTTGTGATTCCCAAAGCTGGTTTGGGTTACAGTGGCAACTCTCCCCAAGCATTGCTAGCCAATGAAGAAAAAATCGACCATAAAGCCAATCGACTTTTTGATGAAATCAAAGAACTCAAGCTGCAACTAAAGTACAAAGTAAGGTCAGATGAGGGTTAAGATGCTGTCACACATTACTGTTAGGTCTGTAGTTGTGATTATTTTGGTAATTGGCGATGAATGTGTTGGCGATCGCCGATCACAACTTCCGCCCCACTTTTGGCGACTTAGCGCTCAGTTGGTGTCGGTGGGTATTTAGGTCAATTGCTGCCTGAGGCGGGTAAGCGCTCTGGGGATTCCACTGACTCTAATAGTTCAGCATTATTACCCAACGCCTCAAGTATCTTTTCGCAAATGTCTTCTAATTCAGTATCTCTCCGGGTGACAATTGACATATCTCGGTTGATACTGGGTTGATTGGACACCAAACAATAGGGTTCCAGGTTCGTCATCTGGTTAGCAATTTGGGGATGGGTGCTTTCTCACTGTGGGAATGTCATCTATCCCTTTTATTAACATCGCTAAACGATCTAATCCCCAACCTGATGCCAAACCGCTGTAACCAGGTTGCAGTAAACCTGGGTGAATTTCGCCACATTCTCCGACTTCCAGCCAGTTACCATTAACTAACACCTCAATTTCTACACCGTTGCGAGTGTAGGGGTGTGCGGTTTCATTCAAGCGGTAAGTTACGTTTGGAAGAACTGCATAAAGAATGCTTTCGATTAATTTAACTTTAGAGACGTTACACGGGTTTATCCACCACACATCCATTTGATGCGGTTCACCCACATGACGCTTATCCACCACATCGCGACGATAACAGATACCTGGGTGTATGATGAGTTGCTCCCCTTTTAAGTGGGGAAGTAACTCTGGCATTATTGCGCTGGTGTGAGTTCTTAACAGCCTACCATCGCTGAGGTAGCGCGTATATTTCGCAGAACGAGATAAACTTTTAGCAGGGATATAAAGCTTGTCGAAGTTATTGGCAACTGTGGTGATGGGAGAAGATTGCCAAATTGTTGGTTCTAGATATCCGGACGCTTGAAGAACTTCGGCTATTTTGTAGACGATAAGATTTATGACATGAATGCCATTTGCCGGGTTCGTCAAGTCCGGTTTTAGAAGTCCAGGTGGTTCATTTTTTGCCTCTTGTTAGATGTAGTCATGTTACAAGTGTAATATATATTTAACATATTTTGTTATTTTGAGAGTAGAGTAGGCGATCGCACATCTACTTTCCTCTGTTAATTCACCTGAATGGGTGATTTTGTTTAACGAACCGCAAAGACACGTTCGCGTTCGCCCTTGGCGTTGCCGCAGGCTAGCGTCTCGAAGAGAAGAGCGCGAAGAAAAATTAAAAGAGGAGTTTTTGCAAGAACGTTTGACCTGCGCGATCAAGGTTATCATCTAGGGAAAAGGTAAGGTTGCGAACTCGAATATCTCCAATGAATTTATCTAAAGAAGAAGTTAATGAAGTTGGATAAACTAGAATTACTTCTTGGCAATTTTTAGAGACAGCGTAGGCTACTACTTGCGCTACATCTTGAGATGATGGACTAGCTGGAGTTTTGTATTTAGTATCGAGAATGTAGCGAGGTTTTGCAGTTAAAGCGTCGTATAACACTAAGTCTGTCTTAAAGTATAAATTTTCTGCTAAATTTACTCTTTCTTGAGACTTAAGAATTAAATCTGGTGACAAGTTTGCCTTAAGCCATTCTGCAACAAAAAGTTCATATAAACGTGCCATATCGACGAGAAAGGGTAAAATATTGTGATTTCCCCTTTGATGACTTGGCACAGTGTTTTCTAAAAAGAATCGGCAGAGATTGTGTAATACTCGATAATCTTCATTGAGGCGGTTGTAAAGCTGGCTACAATCTTTTACACTACAAGGTTGCACCGTCACCAATTTTTGTAAAGTATGATAAGCTTTTCGTACTGTTGGCGATACTTTTTCTGAACAAAAACCGCTGCGACCAATGTTAAAAAGTGTCCATGTAAGAATTTGGTTTTCTACAATATCAGCCGTATGTTCTTCATAAGAGCATTTAAGTTGCACATTCCACGGCTTTTGAATTAACTCTCGCACATTTAGTCGTCCCCGTACATAAGCAAGCTGCTTCGTTTTAGGCAAGTAAGTACGATATAATCCTTTTCGACACCGTTCTAGAATTTTTTGAGCTAAAACATAAGCAAGATGATTGTAAAATTCCTCTAAAGATTCGCAATCCATTAGCCCTTCAAGAAAGCGAAAACTTTTCAGATTGTAGGCATATTCCAGCATTCCAAAGATATTTTTAATAGGCACTTTGGGATTGAGCTTTAGAGCAAGTTCGGGAGTTATAGGAATGTAACCTACCCATCCTTTAGCTTTGAGTTGCCACTTATTGCCTGTTTTATAGCTAGAAAATTCTACATCTACTTGATTTTTATATTTTTCATATAACTCAACCCCTGCTGAATTGGGTATTTCGTCAACAGAAAATAATTTTTTTTCATATTCTGTCAATTCAATAATTATTGTTTGTGTTGGGTTCATATCTTTAAATTTGGCTGGCGTTGCATAAATGCGGGATGAATTGGTGGTTGAAACCATTGAAAACTTGTTCAAAATGGCGCGGAATCATCCCATGATTCAGCAACGCCATTTTGCTTAATTATATCCCAGCGAAATTCTTGTACTTTATCTAGCTGGTTAAAAAAATATTCTTCCAAATAAGGCTCAATTTCCATGCACCAAATGTCTTCAATATCTTCACGCAGGTTGTCTGTTAAGAAAAAGGAAATACCAATTTCGTAGTTTTTATCTCCAATAGCTTGATTCAAACGCTTTAAAATCTCAATTAACCCCTCAACCGCAAAACCAGTTTTTAAGTGATACCGTCGCAACACATCATAGTTTGGACGAAGTTCGATAAACGCAAAGCGCCGACGGAGTGCATAATCAAATTGGGTAATAGACCTATCTGCTGTGTTCATCGTACCAATAATGCGGACATTTTTCGGGATGCGAAAGGTGTTACCACCAGCAAGGGGAATTTCTTTCTCACGGTACTCTAGCAGATACATTAATTCACCGAAAACCTGAGCTAAATTTGCACGGTTTATTTCATCAATTATTAAAACGCAAGTGTCTTGATAAGACTCTGCCTTTTTGCAAAATTCCAAAAAGCGACCAGGAACCAGCGGATATGTTAATTTTCCTTCTTCACTTTGGGGACGAATACCTTGAATGAAGTCTTCATAAGAGTATGCTGGGTGAAATTGCACCAGTTCTGAGAAACCATATCTTCCGATTAAGTGTTGGGCAAGTTTTTCAGCAATGAATGTTTTTCCCGTTCCAGGTGAACCGTATATAATCGCTTGTCCTTTACGGTTAATTGCATGTATCCAGCGTTCTATATCTGTTTCTTCAAAGCCTGTATCTTCAGCGCATTTGCCAATAGTGTATTTTCTGTTTGGTTTAGGATAAGAAAAAAACTGGGCTAGTTGTTCAGCCGCGCTCATAACTTCTTCGATTTCCTGTAAATCTGTAGGAATTGCGTTAATTAATATTGCGTCTTGTATAATTTTAGTTCCGGGATCGGAAAAATCATAACCATAATCATTTTTTTCTATTGCTTCATAAAGTTTTGTCAATTCTGCTATTTTTCGTGAAAAAATGTCTTTTTCAATATCATCAGTGTAACAATCATACTCTTCCTCCAAGCAATTATCTTCATATTTACTTAGTTTTATGCTTGTCAATATAGATTTATCGAAGAGAAATTCGCCACCAAAGGAATTGAGCAGTATTGGTTCTATTTGCAGACGGTATTTTTGTAGCATTTTCTTTATGTCTTGATATTCACTTCCAAAAGGAATATTGATACCTAACTTATCATCAATATATTCAATTAAATAATTACAAATAAAATCATCAAGTTTAATTTGTTTAATTAAATTAATACACCAAGATTCATCTTCATAGTAATAAACATCATACCAATCATCAGACAATTCAATTAAAAAGGTAGCAAGAGCCAAAAAGCGAAGTACTACTTGACAAAGTTCTGTATTATTCTCATAACTTGCAAGTCCACTTTGGATAAGTATTTCCCATGACTGCCACATCCACTCTAATGCTTCCCATTCATGGTCAAACACTGCTGTATAAATTCTTGCAGCGTAAGCAACATCACCCCAAGTAAGAATCTTATTTTTACTCATATAGACCATAATATAAACATCGCTGAATCGACTCCTCATTTATTTTTATATAAAAGCGATCGCTCTCTCATTCCCCTTCCCCTGCCAAACTCTTCAACGCCAAGAAAGCAGCACCATAAGCAGGTTCATTCCGAGGAAAAATCACCTTTGCTGAAGGAAACTTCGCGACAATACACCCTGCAAACCTCTGATGAATTTTAGAACTACCTTGCCATACACTTCCCGTTGTGACTATCTCAAAAGCTGATGAAATAAAAATTGCATCAATAACTGTAGAAGTAGCTTTCACCAAATCTTGCACAGCTTTTTCAATAATATTATTCGCCACTTCATCTCCCGATGCGGCGGCAAAATCAACAATTGGCGCTAAAGCAGCTATTTCTTTAACACCACCACCTCGCCGATATATTACTTCTATTAAATCTTCTATACTTGCCAGATTAAGATGTTGTTTGAAAGCCTCTACAAGACTCGTTGACATCTCACGTCCATCATAAGCCTTCAATGCAGCTTGCATACCAGCAACAGCAATTTTGTAGGCGCTACCTTCATCTCCTAAAATGTAACCCCAGCCACCTACTCGCTTCGTCTTTCCCTGAGAATTTCGTCCAAAAACTATCGAACCCGTGCCGGCTGCAACCACAATTCCCACATCATCACCAATTCCCCCCACTAAAGCAATCAAAGCATCGTTAAAAATTACAATATTAGATGCTTGTAAAGCCCAAGTTATAGGTAGTAATTTACTCTTTTGTAAATCTTGCACCAAAGCTTTTACAATTTCGATATCCGCTGCACGTCCAACACCGGCTAAACCTAGACAAATTGCTTTAATAGTGATATAATTTATAGAGCTAAAAGCTTCATTTTTCGCTGCATCAATTGCGGATTCAATTGACTGTAGCGTTGCTTCAATGCCTATATTTTGATAATTAGACGATCCGGCTTCACCGCGACCTAACACTTCACCTGTATCTTGCATTAAAACGCAAACTGTCTTGCTTCCACCGCCATCAATACCTAAAACATAGCCCATAGAATTTTGGATTCAAACCAATATATGTGCTTTACTAAATGCTAATCGTCTTCATTCAAAGGAATAAAAAATAAAGTTATCATTCCCGGAATAGTCAGTAGACAAACTATGATAAAAGATAATAAATATCCAACTTGTTGTTGAATATAACCGCTAATCGCTCCTGGAAGCATCAAACCTAAAGCCATGATGCCTGTAGATATAGCAAAATGGGAAGTTTTATATTCGCCTTGACAAATGTACATTAAATAAACACTAAAAGCAGTGAATCCTAAACCATATCCAAATTGTTCTAAGGAAACGAGGGGATAAACTAATGCTAATGGTGGTTTAGCATAAGCCATATATACATAAAATATATCAGGTAAGTTTAATGCTAAAGCCATCGGCAAAAGGCATTTTTTTAAGCCATATCGAGAAATTAACATTCCACCTAAAATACCGCCGCAAATTAGGGAAATTAAGCCAAATGTTCCGTAGGCTAGACCCACATCTTCTGTAGATAATCCTAAACCGCCTACTTCTGGTTTATCTAAAAAGAATAAATTTGCTAACTTCAGCAGCATTGCTTCGCCTAATCTATAAAGTAAGATAAAGGCTATAATTACACCGATTTTTTCTTGCTGAAAATATGATACGATGACATGCTTAAAAGAAATATTATTTTTCGGTTCGTAATTTTTTTGATTTTCTGGCAAAGGTAAAGTGAGGCGATGAAAAAGAAAAATAATCGCTAAAATAAAAGCGGAAAAGGCAATAACTATAGTCCAGCTTAAAGAAATATTTTGGAGATGCTTTTCTAATTTACCTGCGAAAATTACTAAAAAGCCTAAGCCGAAAAACATTGCCAGTCTATAAGCAAGGGAACGAATGCCGACAAAAAAGGCTTGCTGTTCTTTATTTAAAGCCAACATATAAAAGCCATCTGTGGCAATATCATAAGTGGCGGAAATAAATGCTCCTATTGCTAATGCGGCTAGGGATATGAAAAATAAATTGGGCAGTTGTAAGGAGAAAGCTATTAAAGTTAAGCAACAGAACATGGCGAATTGGGTGGTAAGTATCCATGTTCTTTTGGTGGAGTTAATGTCTACAATTGGTCCCCAAAACATTTTGAGAACCCAAGGGAGGTTAAGAAAGCTTGTCCATAAGGCGATTTGGGTGTTGTCTATTTCTAGTTTTTTGTAGAAAATTACAGAAACGTTGTTGATAATGATGTATGGTATGCCGGAGGCGAAGTATAGGGTGGGGATGAATGTCCAGGGGGAATGTGAGGTTGTGGGAGTTTTCATGAAACGAACCGCGAAGTCGCGAAGGACGCGAAGGAAGATTTAAGAAGAGAGGATGATGCGTTTGATACCTTGTTTGAGGATGGGTACGTTGAAGTTGATGAGGAGGGCAAGGGGGTGTTTGGTCATTTTCAGGTAGGACATTGGGGAATGTGAGGTTGTGGGAGTTTTCATGAAACGAACCGCGAAGTCGCGAAGGACGCGAAGGAAGAGTTAAGAAGAGAGGATGATGCGTTTGATGCCTTGTTTGAGGATGGGTACGTTGAAGTTGATGAGGAGGGCAAGGGGATGTTTGGTCATTTTCAGGTAGGACATTACTTGGGATTCGTGGATGGGGGCTAGGTTTTGAACGGCTTTCAATTCAATTATTAAAACATCGCCAACGAGAAAATCCAATTGTCCCTCCCCAATGGGATGTCCTTTGTAAGTTACTGCTACTGGATGCTTATATTTATGAGGTATTCCCCGCATCTCAAATTCCACCTTTAGCGCCTTATGATACACCTCCTCCAAAAAGCCAGGTCCCAACAGCCGATGCACCTCAATCGCTGCACCAATCACAGCATACGCTAACTGCTCCACCTCATCACCTAGCTGTCTCATCCTTCTTTCTTCTTCCTTTGTGTACTTCGCGTCTTTGCGGTTCGTTTCCATAAACTCCTCCTCCAACCCTATGGCAAAATTTATTAAAGTCCATCTTCCTTAGTTTTCCCAGCATGACCGCAACAAATTCAAATCTCCCCAGTCTCTACGACCCCTTCTCCACCGAAGCCAAATGGCAAAAGTTTTGGGAAGAAAACCAAATCTACAAAGCAGACCCCAACAAAGGTGGCGAACCCTACTGCATCGTGATTCCCCCACCAAATGTCACCGGCAGCTTACACATGGGTCATGCCTTCGGGGATGTGCTAATGGATACTTTGGTGCGCTATCACCGCATGAAGGGATGCAACACCTTATGGCTACCCGGAACCGACCACGCCAGTATCGCCGTCCAAACAATTCTGGAAAATCAACTTAAGGCAGAGGGTAAAACTCGCTACGATTTAGGACGTGAGAAGTTTCTAGAACGCGCTTGGCAGTGGAAGGCAGAGTCTGGGGGAGCGATTGTTAATCAGTTGCGCCGTTTGGGTGTCTCGGTTGACTGGTCGCGGGAACGGTTTACTTTAGATGAGGGTTTATCGAAAGCTGTTTTAGAAGCTTTTGTGCAACTCTACGAAGAAAAGCTAATTTATCGCGGTGAGTATTTGGTAAACTGGTGTCCGGCTTCGCAGTCGGCGGTGTCTGATGTGGAGGTGGAAAATCAAGAGGTTAATGGTAATCTTTGGCACTTCCGCTATCCGCTGACGGATAATTCTGGTGATGTGGAGGTGGCGACGACGCGACCAGAAACCATGCTGGGTGATACGGCTGTGGCGGTTAATCCTAATGATGACAGATATAAGCATTTAATTGGCAAAACTGTGACTTTGCCAATTATGAAGCGAGAAATTCCGATTATTGGTGATGAGTTTGTTGACCCAACTTTCGGGACGGGTTGCGTTAAGGTGACTCCGGCACATGACCTGAATGATTTTGAAATGGGTAAGCGTCACAATTTGCCGTTGATCAATATTATGAATAAAAATGGGACTCTCAACGAAAATGCTGGAGAGTTCCAAGGACAAGACCGCTTTGAGGCAAGAAAAAATGTGGTTTCTCGCTTGGAAGCAGAGGGCTTTTTGGTGAAGGTGGAGGATTATAAGCATAGTGTTCCTTATAGCGATCGCGGTAAAGTCCCGATTGAACCTCTGCTTTCTACCCAGTGGTTTGTCAAAATTCGCCCCCTCGCAGATCAAGCACTCTCATTCCTCGATGAGAAAAATTCCCCAGAGTTTGTCCCCCAACGCTGGACTAAGGTTTATCGTGATTGGTTGGTGAAGTTGAAAGATTGGTGTATTTCTCGCCAATTATGGTGGGGACATCAAATCCCCGCTTGGTACGCTGTTAGTGAAACCGGCGGCGAAATCAAGGACAATACGCCGTTTGTAGTCGCCAAATCAGAGGCAGAAGCATGGGATAAAGCTAAATCACAATTTGGCGAAAATGTCAAGCTACAACAAGACCCAGATGTGTTGGATACCTGGTTTTCTGCGGGATTGTGGCCCTTTTCGACTTTGGGATGGCCCGAACAAACTCAGGATTTAGCGACTTATTACCCCACCAGCACTTTGGTAACTGGCTTTGATATCATCTTTTTCTGGGTAGCCAGAATGACAATGATGGGTGGGCATTTTACGGGGCAAATGCCATTTAAAGATGTTTACATCCACGGGTTAGTGTTGGATGAAAATGGGCAGAAGCAGTCTAAGAGTAAAGGTAATGGCATCGATCCGCTGTTACTGATTGACAAATATGGTACTGATGCTCTGCGCTACACTTTAGTTCGGGAAGTAGCGGGTGCTGGTCAAGATATCCGCTTGGAGTACGATCGCAAAAAGGATGAATCAGCATCGGTGGAAGCATCGCGCAACTTTGCTAACAAGTTGTGGAATGCTGCCCGATTTGTGATGATGAATTTGGATGAACAAACTCCCCAACAATTGGGTAAACCAGAATCTATAGAATTAAGCGATCGCTGGATTCTCTCTCGTTACAACCAAGTAATCAAACAAACGCGGAACCACATCGACAACTACGGACTAGGTGAAGCCGCAAAAGGACTTTACGAATTTATATGGGGTGACTTCTGCGACCAGTATATTGAATTGGTGAAATCTCGCTTGCAAAAAGATGCCGATCCTGCATCGCGTAAAGTCGCACAGCAAACCTTAGCGTATGTTCTGGAAGGCATTTTAAAACTACTTCATCCTTTAATGCCTCACATCACTGAGGAAATTTGGCAAACTCTCACCCAACAACCAGAAAATTCACCGCAAACGATATCTTTACAAAGCTATCCAGAGGTAGAGACAAATTTAATCGATCCCAACTTAGAGGAACAGTTTGAACTGCTGATTGGTACTATCCGCACAATTCGGAATTTGCGAGCTGAAGCGGATGTTAAGCCAGGGGTGAAGGTAACGGTGAATTTGCAAAGCGACAGCGCAAAAGAACGGCAAATTCTTACCGCAGGACAGTCTTATATTAAAGATTTGGCAAAGGTTGAAACTTTAACTATAGCCGACGAACATCAACAAACCGTAGTTGCGGAAAATTCTCTAAGAGGTTTGAAGACAATTGGTTTGATTATTGTGGTACTTGTTTTTACTCGGTTGGCTTTCGTTGTTGCGGATGAAATTAACGACATTCCTTTATTAGGAACTTTCTTTCAAATGGTTGGTCTTGTTTACACGACTTGGTTTGTCAGCCAAAATTTAGTCATGGCTAAGGCTAGACAAAAGTTATGGGGTGCGTGGTTCAAGCCCACTACTGAGACTAACATGCGGCTAATAAAATCACCACAGCCACAAGAGACTACTGAAGCGATCGCTGGGGTATTTGGTACAGTACAAGTGCTACTTCCTCTAACGGGTGTGGTAGATATAGAGGCATTAAGTGGCAAAATACAAAAACGCCTCAGCAAAATAGAAGGGGAAATTAACTCGCTCACTACCCGGTTAAATAATCCCAAATTTGTGGATAAAGCCGCAGCTGAGGTAGTGCAAGCAACGCGGGATGCTTTAGCAGAAGCTGAAAAACAAGCAGAAATTTTGCGCGATCGCCTGCGTGGTTTAGCATAACTACGCATTGAGAGTTAGGAGTTGTAGAGACGCGACCGGTCGCGTCTGTACAGAAATTATGAGTTGAATTTTGTTTTTAATTCAAAACTCAAAACTTAAAACTCCTCACTCCTCACTCTTAACTTTTAACTTTTACCATCATGCTCTATCTAGCCCAGGTGCATAAAAACAAATTTCTCAATCAGCACGAGTTGCGTTTGTTGGCACGTCAGGAAGCTGATAGCTTTTGGGCGATAATCCCAGAAGAATCTATCATTCTCCTGGGAAAAGGCAGCTCTATAAGTGAGAAATTGCTCGTTTTAGTTGAGCTTTCCTCCACAGGAGACATCGAAAGACTCGAAGATGCCACCAATTGGGTAATGGATCTGGTACAAACCTACCTCACCACTGGCATCACTCCGGAATTTTTGCATCAAGAAGCCGAAAGAGCAGAACAGTGGCGCCAATCTTTAACTTTGCAAAACCAAGAACTAGCGCGTCGATCTTTAGAGTTAGAAGCGCGTCGCGAGCAAATTCAAGCTCTAGAAGAAAGTCTCAAACGCGATAAAAACGGTAATCAGCGCGAGGATGATTGTAGTTAAATTACAGTTATCAGTTAATCGCAGTGGAAATAGGTTCTAGACAATAAAGGTAACAGTTTTCTATTTCTGTGGTGTTTAAAATATCTTCCCATAGGCAGAGATGCGTGTTTTGTAAATAATATTTGTATAACAAAATACTTTTAATTAAAAAATATTTATAATAAAAATAAATATAAAAATACTCCTTAAGTTTGATATAAGACATGCTTTTAGTATGAAGTTGTAACTTGCAAAGCCATAGAGAATGTATAAACATCATCAATAAATTCTATGAAGGCTGGAGAGGCAATTATGTTTAACATTGGAGATTACGTCCTAAATCAACAAAATGGATATCTGGGCAAAGTGATCGGTTATGGACACCAATTAATCGATAACGTCTATACAACAACGCTTCAAGTCCTAGTAGCTGAAAATGCAAATTCTCAGAAAAGAGAAGTTGTCATAGAAGACATCATTTCGGCATGGACTCTTAGTGTGGCTAATTAGCGTTTGTACCTCTTTATAAGCTAGATTTTCTTGGCTGGTGCAATATATTATTATTGCCTGACAGAAATTAGATTATCTCAGAAATGAGCGCAAAACATATCGTCAGTAGCGATAATTCATGAATTATCGCTACAAAAATTAAGGAACTGGCAATATTTTTTTGCGTAGTTGATTCTAAATTATTAATATATTCAAAGGATAAATTTTATGATAACGCGAGACATTATTTTTTGTTTACAAGAAGCGGCTTTACAGTTTATCTTCCAAAAATCATTTACACCTAAAAATCCTTCTGAATGTTTCATAAATCCTCCCTGTGGGTGTAAGAATCCAGGAAAAGAACTTAAGTGTGAAGAGTGTCCTGAGCTTGAAGCTTGCTTGTCTGGTTTTCAACTTGCAGTCAGTTCTCGAAACAATATCAAATATCAACCATCAGATGGTTGCAGCAAGTGACCAAAGCGCGATCGCTAGCTAATATTTATGCACAAAGAAAGAATTTTGTTTAATTGTCTCAATGCCTATACAATATTTATTCAAATATTTGAAAACTTTCTTTTGCATAACTTAAGTAAGATGCCGAACTTCGCATAAGTTCATAATATTTAATAAAGCTGATTAAATTGATATCGCCGTTTTCTCCAATCAATAATCTCAAGAAATCCAAAACTTTAAAGGAAAAAATAAACATGAAGCCTTTTGACTTATCTAAAACCGTTTTGGCTGGTGTCTTTGCCGTCAGTTTAGCCTCTATATCTTTACCTGCTTCTGTTTCTGCTCAAACTGGCAGTTCAAGTAGCGGTAGTGGCACTGGTACTGGTACAAGTAGTGGCACAGGTGCAACTGGTACAAGTACTGGTACAAGTAATGGCACAGGTGCAACTGGTACAGGTACAGGCACTTATGGAACTGGCACAGGTGCAACTGGTACAGGTACAGGCACAGGTGCAACTGGTACAGGTACAGGGACTTATGGAACTGGCACAGATGCAACTGGTACAGGTACAGGTACAGGGACTTATGGAACTGGCACAGATGCAACTGGTACTGGTACAGGTACAGGCACTTATGGAACTGGCACAGGTGCAACTGGTACAGGTAGTGGCACAGGTGCAACTGGTACAGGTACAGGCACTTATGGAACTGGCACAGGTGCAACTGGTACAGGTACAGGTACAGGCACTTATGGAACTGGCACAGGTGCAACTGGTACAGGTACAGGTACAGGCACTTATGGAACTGGCACAGGTGCAACTGGTACAGGTACAG
>NZ_JBPAOH010000187.1:0-12721 GCF_050875635.1 Tolypothrix sp. VBCCA 56010 | reverse complement strand
ATCTTGGGTATTGGAGCGCCAAATGGTTAGAGCGGATCGCGGCTTAAATTGTTGACGGGCGCCTCTGCCTGCGATTGGGCGTGGATAACTTTATGAAAGCCCTCTCAAAAACCAACATTGGATATCCAATAAATATTGGTTAATCGATAAAGGAGGCGGGTGGAGATTTGCAGCCAGCGGCAAAGACACAATTAAAAAGATTTCTCGGCACAAGGAAACTCTTATTGAGAGACACGTAAAAGTGCAAGGAAATCGCAGCCCACTTGATGGAGATTGGGTTTACTGGAGTTCTAGGATGGGTCAACACCCTGAAACAAACAAGAGAATCTCGACACTTCTCAAAAAACAAAAAGGTAAATGCCCATACTGTAGACTCTATTTCAAAGAAGGTGACGTATTGGAAATCGACCATATTATCCCCCGCTCTCAAGGTCGTAAGGATGAATACAAGAATTTTCAACTACTTCACCGACATTGCCATGATGAAAAAACAGCCCTAGATAGCTGTATGAGGTGTGTGTGACAAACACCAAGTCATTGAGGAGCGGAATGAAGGGAAACTTTCACGTTCCGTTTTGAAGACCAGCAGGGCTGGTGACAGCCTTGCTGAGTTTAATCAAGTCTTCTCTTGACCCGCCCATATTCTTTAATTCTACCAATATATTTCTACACACCTTTCTGATTGATTTTTTTTCCTTGAAAGGTAGCTAAACTATATGCGATCGCGCTTCTATAAAATTAGAGAAACTAAACGCTCACCAGTAACATTAGTATCCTCCATATTATAGCCACCACCCTGAAAATCTCGAAACATTTCTTCAATCTTAAATCTTTTTTTGTAGCTGGCGTTCCCGATCAACGGTTGCCGAAGGCATCGCTGACTTGAGATTATCCAAATTTGTCAGGGTAAACCATCCTTCTTTCGATGCCATTCCAATGACAGTTAGGGTCGAGGTGTGCATTACTGCATCACCCCTCCCATCCGAAACCGTGCATGAAAGATTTCCCTTCACACGGCTACTCAATGTGTTTCCTTTGTAACTACAGAACTTCCACCTTTATGACCAATGTAATTAGGAATATCGTCTTTCCACTCCCATTCGGTTTGTGACCAAAATTGGGCTAGTTTATTGAGTCTATTTGAGTGTTCTTTTTCCCTAATTTTTATTAGGTCAATATGGGTTTTTTCATCATGGCAATGTCGATGTAATAGTTGAAGGTTTTTCCACTCATCCTTTCCGCCATTGGCTGTAGGGTTGATATGGTCTACTTCTAATACATCTTCTTCTTGAAAGCGCAATTCACACCAGGGACATATTCCTTTTTGTTGCTGAAGTAATTTAGCCTTTCGACTACTTAATTCAGGGTGTCTTCTCAGCCTTGTACTCCAATAAACCAGATTCCCATCATATGGGCTAGCATCGCCTTTTACCTTCACATAATCAAGGCTGCTACAGCTAAATTGCTTATGTTCTAGTAATTGCAGAAAGTTAGAATTTTCTGATTTAGTAGCGAATACCCACCTCTTATTGTCCAGATAAATCCAGTATTTATCGTGTCCAGACTTAGTATTTCCGCAACAATATTTTGCCCATCTCCGAAGTTTTAGGTAGGTGAGATAATCTTGTTTAGATAATTCTCCTGTTGTTTGGGCATCTGAGTTTGAATAGTAGGTAGTCCACATGAAAGCCCTGATTACAACATCATCGAATTAGTCTGGCATTCATGTAAAGAGTATATTGCCCACCGTCTGTTTAAATCAGTAGATGAATTGAAAACACTACTAGATAGGTTGTTAAATCAGGGCGAGTTAGTGATTAAGTGGTATCGGAAAATCAAAAACAAAGGTAATTTCGGCTATGTTGCAGCTTAAATGCTGATTAGCTTAAAGCATTTGCTTTGAATGAGTTTTGGGATTCGATTGACTCATACACCGATAAAAAACGGTTACTCTCGGAGTGCGTCCGAGAAATTAAGGTAGATGGTATGAGGGTATCAAATATCAAGTATCGGCATCAGACTTAAGCAAATATTCCTCCTAATCGCGGCTGTTTTTTTAGCTGCCTGCTTTTTCTCAAAAGCAATAACCAGACGTGCCACGAGTTCGGGAATTGTTTCTTGATGTGGGGGTTTCTGTTTGGAATCCATAAATTGACTTGTTCGCCATTATTAAGGTTATTAGTTTGGCGAAATAATTATGTTTTTACTGATAATTTTCAAGTTATTTAATTTGTATAAACTTATAAAACTAAGTTCATGAATATTCCAAAATTAGTAATAACATTTTGCAACAACTCAATTGGTGTAATCATTTTTAAATTTACTGAAAAATCCTATACATTTTAATTTAGTTAGATTTTACTAAATACAAACACCTAAAAAATCATAGGATTCGTGGTGTTTTTTTGGGAGAAAATTCTGAAAAAATCAACGTATTTTAGTTGTTAAATTATCAACAATTAAGCCACAATATAGTTGCCATGTTCAGATGAATTAGGCTTGGAAGATTAATTCTTCACTCAGATGATAAACCGTCAAACCTACTGTTTTGACTACGTTTCATCATCTGCTTTTGTGTGGCATATCATAAAAAGCAGCATCTGCCTTTGGTCGTAAATCGACTAAAGCATCTCTGATACTTTTTTAATTGATTTGCCCAAGTCAAGCCTAATCAAACTATCCATCCCGCAAACGTCATGAAAAACATTTCTAGCTTATATAAAGCTGTGTTTGCTTTGAGCTTCGGAATATGTCTGCTGCCTCTAACCGAAACTTATGCAAGCACCAAGACTAATGTCTTTGCACCTCTTGTTGCTACCACTACGTATAATCAAACGAGTGTAAAAGAAGCAACATATTATTTTACTGTAGCATTGCCTGCGGGGACAAAACCCCTACAACAAGTGACGCTGACGCAGATACAAGGTGGTGAAGACATCGAATTTGACGCAAAACAAAGTCGTGTTTTTCTGGGGACAAGCTCTAGCCGAGGTGAAAATCTGCCATTTTCGCTCACAAGCAACGCAAGTCAAAACAATACAGTCACACTTGTGTTCGCACAGCCAATACCATCAGGAAAAACGGTAACAATCGCTCTCAAGCCTTTCCGTAATCCTACTTACGAAGGTGTCTATTTATTTCATCTCAAAGCTGCTCCGGCAATGGCAACAGAAAGTCAATCTCTCGGTGTAGCTCGCTTACAATTCTACCCAAACTATTAAAGGATTGACCTGACAACCAGCATCAATAAATCTTGTGATTGTTTAATAGTACACCATTACTCGGTGTACTTTTTTTATATTTGCAGGCTATTTTAGCGAAAAGAAGCGATCGCTCTTTGGCTTGCTATCTGTAGATATGTATGTCATAATCAAAAAAAATTACGGTTTGTCTATCGATTTACCGTAGTTTAAATTAGTAAATCCAATAAATCAAGCTAATTTTGTCTGCTTTCCGTGTTCTGCAAGCATTGATGTAACTTCAATTGAAGACTTAGAAATCAAGCATAATTATGACATTAGCAACTACCTTTGTTGAACAAAATACGATTCGTCGTCGGGGTACTGGCTTAAAAGCATATAATCCTGAAAAAGCTTTCTCTGGATACACACTCTTTACACCACTAACTGGTAAAGGAGAAGTCTACTTAATTAACTTAGATGGAAAAGTAGTACATGAATGGCAACTACCATACCCTCCAGGTTTATATGGCTATCTTTTACCCAATGGCAACCTCTTTTATAACGGCAAAACAGCAGAAATTCCGCCGCGTTTTCCTGTATGGTCTTTGTTTAAAGGTGGCGTAGTTTTAGAAGTAGATCCACAAGGTAAAATTGTCTGGGAATATCATCATCCAGACCACCATCATGATGGTCGTCGTCTGCGTAATGGCAACACAATTTTACTATGTTTAGAAAAGATACCGAAATCTTTAGTTTCCCAAATCAAAGGTGGTGTATCTGGGACAGAAGTAGATGGTGATATTTACGCTGATGTTATTCATGAAGTAACGACCGAAGGTGAGATAGTTTGGAGTTGGCACGCTTCGGAACATCTTGACCCCGATAAATATGCGATTACCGCGCAAGACCAACGTCATGAATGGACACATGGTAACACAGTCGGAGAGCTTGCTGATGGTAATATTGTATTGAGTTTTCGTAATATCTCTACTGTAGTAATTGTTGATAGAAAGACAGGAAAAATTATCTGGGAACTAGGAGATGACGTTCTTGCTCAACAGCATTTTCCTAATGAATTGCCTAACGGTAATTTGCTAATTTTTGATAATGGCACTCATCGGCAGCAAATAGCTTTGAATTTCTCCCGCATCATTGAAGTGAATAGAGAAACAAAAAAAATAGTTTGGGAATACACTGATAACCCAGCGCACAACTTTTTTAGTTCTTACATTTCGGGAGCGCAACGCTTACCTAATGGAAATACTTTGATTACCGAAGGTGGTTTTGGTCGGATTTTTGAAGTAACAACAACAGGGGAAGTTGTTTGGGAGTATATTAATCCTTATTTTGCTCCTCAAAATGCTCCTGGTGAATCGGCATTAGTAGCGCGTGGAGAACAAAATTCAGTCTTTCGGGCTTTTCGTTATGCACCGGAAGAAGTGCCTTGGCTTAGTTAATTTTGAATTTAAGAGATACTACAATGTCAGAAATTACAATCTACAGTGCGGTTGTTTGTCCCTTTGCCCATAGGTCGCGTTTAGTACTTTTAGAAAAAGGTATTGATTTTGACTTAGTTGAAATTGATTTGCAGAATAAGCCAGCTAATTTCACAGAGATTTCACCTTACAGCAAAGTGCCAGTTATTAAACATGGCAATGAGCGAGTATGGGAATCGGCAATTATTAATGAATATCTGGATGAAGTCTTTGCTGAACCTTCCTTGTTGCCAAAAGATGCTATCAGTAGAGCGCAAGCACGAATTTGGATCGATTTTGCCAATACTCGATTTGTCCCGGCTTTCTCTAATTTACTACGTTCTCAAGAAGACCAAAAGCAAAAAGAAGCCGCACAAGAACTTTATCAACATTTGCAATTTATCGAAAACGAAGGTTTAGGAAAATTATCGCTTAATGGTTCCTATTGGTTTGGGGAAGCTATTAGCTTAGTTGACTTGACGTTCTATCCTTGGTTTGAGCGTTGGTCTGTAATTGAGCATTATCGAGGTTTTAAATTATCTGCTGAATTTTCTAGAATACAACAATGGTGGAATGCAGTGAGTCAACGAGAGTCTGTGAAGGAAATTGCTAACTCAAAACAATTTTATCTAGAGCGTTATGCTAGATTTGCTACACCTTTTACGAAGAAAGTGAGTGAAGAATTAAGTTCTGCCGGACAAGTCACTCCTCAACAATTGCAACAAGCTGCACAGCAAGGATTTAAATCAGTTTTAAATCTGCGTTCCCCCCAGGAACAAGGTTTTTTAAACGACGAAGAGCAGCAAGCTTTATCCGCAGGACTAAATTATGCGAACGTCCCTCTAAATCCTTCAGAATCGAAGCAAGAATTAATTGAAAAAGCAATCTGGGAAATAGAAAATTTACCAAAACCAGTGTTAATTCACTGTGCAGCTGGTGCAAGAGCAACAGCGATCGCTTTAATTGCTACAGCTAGCCAACAAAAACTAACACCAGAGCAAATCAAACTCAAAGCGCAAGAGCTTGGTTTAAATTTAGACCAACCCTACCTAAAACAATTTCTCCAAGAAGATTATAGCGCTTCTGGGTTGGATGCAATACATTTTTAACCTCGCTTCCATTCCTCTCTCCTATGAGGAGAGAGGCTTTGAGTCTTACTCCCCTTCCCGGAATAGGGAAGGGGCTGGGGGTTAGGTCTGTATTGGACTCGACTGCAAACCGCTATAGTTTACCTTTAGAGTTTGTAGTGAGGAATGCGCGTCCTCATTTAAGCGCTCTTCGCGCTAACCACAAACTCCTCATTTTTTGTCAAGGATATTGGAATACCCTGAGCGAAAAGATCGCACAGTTTTCTGTTGTGGATTATACTGATTTCGGAAAATACTACCAATATCATTACCCATAACATGAATCGATACTGATGGCGCAAATATTGTTATCGCTTTGACAGCATGGATATCGCCATCAGGAGGCAAGAGGTGGTAGACATCACCGCGTTTTTGTTGCTGGACTTCAACTAATTCTAATACTGCATTTTCTTGCGTATAGCCGTTATCGACACGGCGATAACGAGTCTCTTCAAGTTGACCTTTATACAAACCAATTAGTCCCCAAGCAAGATGATCGTGGACGGGAGTTGTAGAACCTGGGGGAATTACTAAACTAAATATGGTGAGAGAACGGTCTTGAGCGCGGTATAGTAACCATTGTCCAATACCTCCCCCCAAACCACTGTTAGGGTTGGGTTGAGCAAAATTTTCCGGTAGCCAATCTTGTTTTGTTAGTAGTGCTTTGAAGTAAGGCTCAAGTTCACTGAGGGTTAGGGCAGGATTGTCTATAGTGCGTGAGCGTATCTCTTTAGCAGTGGCAACAAATTCTCGCAAATCAAGACTATCCACAAACCATTGGTCTGCTTCTAAGGGTTCAAGAATATTAGCGTGAGACATAAGATTTTAGATTGTTGATTTTAGATTTGAGCTTTAGACTGACGCGCTCCCCTCTGTATTCTTGATGGCTGTGAATTTTAGCAGCAGCTATCTTTTATTCAACATCAACATTAATCTACGATAAACCGATAGATTAATAGTAAATTATAGATAAATCATCTCATAAATGGCTGGATAAATCCAGTCAATGTGTATTCACGGATAAAGAAATAGCAGGTCATCGCAAAACCTACTATGATGACAAAACGCTTCACCAAATCGGGCTGAAGTTTACGGGCATAATATGCTCCACCATAACCGCCAACTACTGTCCCTAACATCATCAAAAATGCTGGCTGCCATGCGACGACTCCAGCAATAATATAGGTGATAGCAGCAAAGCCAGAGTTTAAACTCATCAACAACATCTTCAAAGCATTCATCTTGTGAATATCTTTCATTCCCAATACCTCCATCGTTGCTAACATCAACATAGCGACACCCGCACCGTAATATCCCCCATAAACGGCAATAAAAAATTGCATGAATGATGCTATGAGTAGCGATCGCCTAGATCCCAAATGATGTAACAAAGTTGAAATTTTGCCGCCGAAAGTAAATAGAAGTGTAGAAAAAAGTAGAAGGTAAGGAATGAGACGATCAAAAATGCTTGTCGGAGTGTAAAGCAGTAACAAAGCCCCAATCATTCCACCCACGAGGCTGATACTGCCTAGTACAAGAGATATACGCTGCTGCCCGCTCAACTCATGACGGTAAGCAGCAACACTCACAGCGCATCCTAACCATGCTGCTGTCATACCTGTAGCATTGGCATTGATGGAAGGTAAGCCAATAAAAATTAGTGCGGGAAACGAAATAAAAGCGCCACCACTAGCAATAGAAGTCAATGCCCCACCCAGCATGGCAGCGATGAAGAGAAAACAAGCTTGGGTAAACGTCAAATTTATCTCCTCGCACACAAAAAGCGATAACCAACATCAATTTCTGATAAGTTTCTGATTTCTCCATATTTCGCATTCCATTTTCCAGTTGACAAATCTTCTTTAAGTCTGATAACTCCCTCCTCAACTTCATCTGCATCAGCTAAAGCCAAAGCTGATATATTCGCACGAACTTCTGGATTTAAATATATTTCTGGTCTTCTCCATCCAGATGCAGCAAACATATCTGTTAAATCATGAGGAAGTTTAAAAGGATAAATTTCAACGCTTCTTTGAGTATGACTTTGAATTAGTTCAACAACATCATTTATCGGTGGAAAAACCCGAAAATCATAGTCACGATATACACATAAATAGTCAGCTAACCAAAGCTTTTCACAAAGTCGAGGGTCAAATGTCAGAAAAACTAATGCTCCTTTTTTGGTAATTCTATGCATTTCTCTAACTGCCTTGTGTAAGTTAGAAAAATGATGCATTGCTAAAACACAAATCACTCCATCGACAGATGCATTTGCTAAAGGAATATCTTCTGCATAACCAGCAAAATATTTTACCTGTGCATGTTCGACAGATTGAGAACGCATGACCGATGAAGGTTCGACAGCGTAAACTGAATATCCCAGTTGAGCGATCGCTCGACTATAACCTCCTGTACCAGCACCAATATCAGCAATAATACTTTTCTTTGGTAGGTTGAGTAAATCAATTAGAGAATTTACAATCCTCAGATCGGGAAGACGCGAATTAGAGTAGACTTTACCAATGGAATTGTAGATAGTCATTTTACATAAATGTTAAAAAAATCGAATATTTTTCTCAAAAATCCTCCCTGAAACTTTTGATTTTGAGCATTTTGACGAGATTCTTTGTCTGGTAATTCCCATATATTTTGTCTTCCCTGTTCTTGCTCAACTAATAATTGAAGATGAAGTGGTAATTGGGATTGCTGTCCAACTAACCAGGGTTCTCCATCTAATAATTCTCTTTCGACTAGCCGATTAAACATAATTTACTTTGTTGTTAGCAGTTTGACTACAAACATAAGTGATGAAACTGATGCAAAAACTTGTAACTAAAAAGCCGTTAATTTGCTGCTTTTATAAAATTTTGCTCTTGAATCATGAAAGTGATACAAATTAGTAATCAGCATTTTTATCCACGACACTTTGCATATTTTTGGCGTGGCGATCACGTGTTAAATTATCGAGTCAAAGTGCAAGCGATACCTACGGCACACTTCGTGAACGCTCTTTAACTTTGGGAGAATGACTGGAACAGTGCGGTGTAATAAAAACATTCGGTAACGTCCTTTCATAAACTTTCCGGTGCTAGCGGTTCCGCAAACACCGTGTCTAACTTATTGCATTAATAGCCTACATTTTTGTCCACAATATTGCGTAGCTTTTCTCCCCTTTGATAACTTGTCAAATTGTCGAGGAATAACTTCACAATCCGGCTGCGAAGTTGTGGTGTTAGTGCTGAACAATGAGGTGTTATAAATGCATTAGGCAAAGACCAAAAGGGACTTTCTGTTGGTAGTGGTTCCGTCTCAAATGTGTCTAATCCTGCACCTGCAATCCACCCCTGACGCAGAGCATTCAGCAAGGCATTTTCATCTACAATTGCACCACGAGCAATATTAATCAGATAGGCACTCTTCCGCATTAACCGTAATGTCTCTGCATTAATCAAGCCTTTTGTTTCTGGTGTTAAAGGTGTGGCAATTACTACATAGTCTGCCTCTGGTAGAAGTGCTTTCCATTCATTCGCACCAACTATTTTGTCAAAATTTGGTAATGGTTCAGGATTTCGGCGACTACCCCAAATTTGCATTCCGAAGGCTTTGGCACGGAGAGCAATTTCTTGACCAATATTTCCTGTTCCAATAATCAGTAAAGTTTTATTGTATAATTCTTGCAATTCTAAGCTCTTTAACCAGTGGTGATTAGCCTGCAAATCTTCTAATTTACGAACATTTTTGGCATGATAAAGCATGAAGTTCAGTACAAATTCTGCGATGGGAATAGCATGAACTCCTGAGCCATTGGTAAGAATTATATCGTGTGACAAAAATGTAGGTGTGAGGATATGATTTACACCGGCACTAGGTGTATGTTGCCAACGAATTGTCGGTGCTGCTGCTAAAACTTTGTGCAGGGTAGTATTTTTTAACTTGAACCCGTTGAGGTAAACTTCTGCTTCACTCGGATCGCCATCAAAATTACCCTCACTATCTACACGTACAAATGTAATATCTGAGGGTAACAATGGTTCAATATTATCAGCAAGTTCTACAGGTAGAATAATTTTCATAAAATACAAAGAGTAATTTAATCACACAATAAATTATAAAAATCCCTTGTCCCCTTTCCATAATTAAAGTTCACTTTTACTGTTGTGGCACAATCCAATCATTTAAGATGGAAAATCTAACAAAAGATAGATGCACCAGTCTCATGACTGATGCGAAAGAAACCTTATAGAGAGAAATCTGAGCGGGTGGAAGATTCCGCTCAGAACTTTAAGGAACACAAGGAAAATAGAATAGAAGTGATAACTTTACTTCAACTGCTTGAGTATTTGATGAGTTGAATCTTGTTTTGCTGTATTGGTGCGATCGCGTCCCCAACCGATGTTACTGCGATAACTGCCCAAAAGTCCAGCTTCTTTAAGTGAATTTTCGTCCACTGACTCCAGAGCTTCAACTTCGGGTGCTACATACAAAGCATCCACAGGGCAATACAATTCGCACATGAAACAGGTTTGACAGTCACTTTGTCTGGCAATAGTAGGAGGTGCATTTGGCACTTTGTCAAAGACGTTTGTCGGGCAGACCTGAACGCAAAGATTACATTCAATGCACCGCGACTCACTCACTAACTCAATCATGTCAATTTTGGATTTTAGATTAGGAAGATGCGATCGCTCAATTCAAGGACTAAAGTCCTTACTACACATGCTTTATATCCACAATTAGACAGCCACAGCCTCTAATTTCTTAATTTTCTCCGCTTTCACCCAGACTCGATCCAAACCACCACTAATTAAATAGTGTTGCTGATTTGCATCCATCTCTGGATAGTCTAAATGTTTGTGCATACCGCGAGTTTCTTTGCGTTCCAAGGCACTGCTGTACATCCATCGAGATGTAGCCACCATTGCGGCTGCTTCCCGCACCCGGACAATGTTATGAGTATCTACTTGACTGGTACGAATCTCTTGCCAAAGATTATTTAATCTCTGTAATGATTCTGTCAAACCTTTCTCATTGCGGAAATAATTGCGATCGTAGGGGAAGACTTCAGCTTGTGTAGCTTTGATTACTTCTTCGGCGTTGATTTGCTGTTTACCACCATTCGTTAAACCAGCTTCACCGACTGCTTGCACAGAACGCTGTGTTCCCCACTTACCCAGCTTTTGGGCATATTCAGCCGCAGATTTACCGGAAAAGTATCCAGAAGATATTGCCCAAGCTGCATTGTGACTACCACCACCAGTGAATCCACCACAAATTAATTGTCGCGTAGCAGCATCACCAGCAGCATAAAGTCCCTGCACTGAAGTAGCGCAATTACGATCGGCAATGCGAATTCCACCCGTACCGCGCACTGTTCCTTCTAAACGCAAGGTAACGGGGAAGCGTTGAGTAAATGGATCGATACCTGCGCGATCGAGAGGTAAGAAGAAATTAGGCTGTGCTTGACGCATGTGCGATCGCATATCTTCAGTCGCTTGATCCAAGATGGCGTAGACTGGTTGTGTCAACAAAGTTTGAGCAATCACCGAACGTCCTTTTTGCGAACCTGCCCCAGGTATGGGTGTACCATCTTCATAAGTAAAAGTTGCCCAATTATAAAACAAAGTTTTAGTAACGGAAGAAAAGGCGGGAGAGATGCCGTAGGCGTTGGAAAATTCCATTCCCGACATCTCAACACCCGCTTCTGCTGCCATGAGGTATCCATCCCCTGTCAACACATTGCAACCAAGTGCTTTGCTCAAAAAAGCACAACCACCAGTCGCAATGATTACTGCACCTGCACGCACAACCCATTTTTCACTTTTCTGACGGTTAACCCCCGTTGCGCCTGCAACTGCACCTTCTGCGTCTACCAATAGTTGCAAAGCTGGGCTATGGTCTAAAATTGTTACCCCAGCCCGTTTGATTTGCTTCCGCATTAGGCGCATATATTCAGGTCCCTGTAGACTGCGGCGATAGGGTTTTCCCTCTTCATCCACAGGAAAGGGATAACCCCACTCTCCTAATAGGTTGACGTTGGTATAAGTCTGATTCAATACTTGCTGCATCCAGTCCCGGTTGGAGAGAAATCCTCCCAAAGCTTCTCGACTGACCATTGCAGCTTCCCTGGCTTCAGAATCCGGCGGTACATACCACACACCATTACCCGATGCTGCTGCACATCCACTAGTACCGCAGTAGCCTTTATCAACTAACACAACTCTGGCACCAGCAGACGCAGCACTCCAAGCAGCCCAAGTTCCAGCCGGACCACCGCCAATAACTAGAATATCTGTCTGTAAATTGGTATCGACATCAATAGTAGATGAATCCTGCTTCATTGAATTCCTCGCTTTAATATTTAAGCTTACGTACTACAAAAAACCTGGCTTATAACGTCATTAATAAACCAATTACTAACTGTAATTATGGCAATAATAACAGCTTCTCAATGGATATTTTTATTTTATTAGCATCTACAATACCATTAACTACGGTTTATTGGTCGATTTACAGTACTTTATATCTTAAGACTTGCATAACTTCTTCAGAAAATCAAGGTTAGTGTTTATAAAAATTAAAATTGAACTGGGGACTAGGAATTGGGGACGCTTGGATGCAGAGTCCAAGCGTCCAAGCGTCCAAGCGACCCGTTAAAAATAAAAAGCTTGCTTTTTGGGTATTCATTCCCTTTGCTCAACCTGACATTTTAAGCATTTATGCTCAGAGATTTATTGTCCTAGCTCTTAAGGATTTAAGCTTTGCTCTAGAGCAGATTGATTTTTTCAATTACTAAAGATTACTGACGACAGGTGGTACATTAGTATTATCAAATTTTTTTAACTTAAATGTCGCGGAATTCCCCATCCGTCTGCACGGTGGGGATGGATAGCGACCAACAAACAAAACGCGTTCGCGTTGGCGTTCGCCCTTGGCGTTG
>NZ_JBPAOH010000186.1:0-12852 GCF_050875635.1 Tolypothrix sp. VBCCA 56010 | reverse complement strand
ATGATTGTTGTGGGTCTAAAATTGCGTTTTTGAGCAATTTCTTCCACAGTTAAACCTTGTTGATGTAAGTGTAAAGTCAAATATTCGGTTTCTGTAGGTAAGGCAAGATAAGGTGTAGAAGTAACGTTACTTTTTTCTGATGACAAATCTTGTTCTTGACAGTATGCGCGAATTTCCTTGATAAATATCTCGCCATACTGCGCGAGTTTATGACTACCAACACCCGAAAGTTTACCAAATTCAGCAAGTGTTTTCGGCTTGGCTTGTGCCATCAATTTTAAAGTAGAATCAGGAAAGACAACATAAGGTGGAACAGACTGTTCATCAGCTAGTTGTTTGCGAAGCGATCGCAATCGATAAACTAGCATTTCCACTTCTTGTGCTTTCTCGCTGTCACCTTCCCAAATCGGCTTTTGCGCGACGGTAATGGCTATAGAAACTGTACGCTGTTTCCGCATTACTTCCCAACTCAAAGCGTTCAATTTCAAGACAGAGTAACCATCGGCAGTTTGTTCTAATAAGCCTTGATGTAAAAGCGATCGCCCTAACATTCGCCATTCATCAACACTTTTATCTTTGCCAATACCGTATGTAGAAAGTTTATCATGTTCGTTTTGGGTAATCTTTTGTGTTTTTGCTCCTCGCAACACATCTATAATATGAAGCATCCCAAATCTTTCTTTACAACGCGCTACGCAAGATAGAAATTTCATCGCTTCAATTGTCCAATCTTGCACCGGTTTGGGAAAACGACAATTATCACAATTACCGCAATTACCCGGAAAACGTTCGCCAAAATAACCTAGCTGAATTGTCCGCCGGCAATCTGTACCTTCCGCATAATCAATTACCTGACGTAATTGTTGTTTCGCGATTAATTGTTCTTGCGGATCGCTTTTTTGATTAATACTCCATTCAATTGTTTTAATATCACCGTAACTGAAAAACATTGTACACCGAGATGCTTCACCATCTCTACCCGCCCTGCCTGATTCTTGATAATAACTTTCTAAATTACGCGGTATATCAAAGTGAATCACAAACCGGACATCCGGTTTATTAATTCCCATCCCAAAAGCGATAGTTGCAACCATTAAGCGCACATCATCGCGAATAAAGCGAGTTTGATTGCTTGTGCGTTCTTCGTCAGTTAAACCTGCATGATAAGAAAGTGCAGCAACTTTATCATTTTGCAGTTTAAAAGTGAGTTCATCTACCTTTTTGCGCGTCAAACAATAGATGATTCCCGAACCTTCATTTTCTCTGACAATTTCTAATATTTCCGCGTAAGCAGACTTCGTTTTGGAGCGAATTTCATAATAGAGATTTTGACGGTTAAAACTGGCGATATGAATACTTGGTTGCTTTAATCCCAGTTGCTGTATAATATCATTGCGGACTCGATCTGTGGCAGTGGCGGTAAGCGCGAGAGTGGGTACATTTGGATAGCGTTTCCGCAACGATCGCAACTGACGGTATTCTGGACGAAAATCGTGTCCCCACTCCGAGACACAATGCGCTTCATCAATCGCAAAGGCAGAAATACCGATTTGGTGATGTACTAAGTCGAGAAAAGGCAGAAACCTTTCGCTTAATAAACGTTCTGGGGCAACGTAGAGTAATTTAACTCTACCCTTGAGAATCGCTTCTTCACGCGATCGCGTTCTATAAGGGTCAAGACTGCTATTAAGAAATGTTGCGGAAATATTATTATTTCGCAATGATTCCACTTGGTCTTGCATCAAAGCTATCAGCGGGGATACTACCACCGTTAAGCCTTTTTTCAGAATTGCAGGTAGTTGAAAACACAGCGATTTTCCTCCCCCCGTAGGCATAACAATCAGTAAATCCCGATTTTGCAGCGCATCCTCGATAATTTGCCGTTGTCCGGGGCGAAATTGATCGTAACCGAAGTGATATTTTAGCGCTTGTTCTAAATTGGGATACTGAAGCATAGCGATCGCTTTTTTGGGGCGTTTTGTCAGGGTAGTTACGAAGATATTAGGATTTTAACTCACATTATCGACAGACGAAGGGAAGTCTTACGTTTCTAGATGCATGGTTTACAGTTCCAAATTGTTCAGGAATGCTAGTATTTACTTCATAGAATTATTAGTTCACTATGACACAAGAATTAATAGAATTAAGACAAAGTATCTTAGAGCATCGTTATGATGATGCCCTAGAGATTATTGATGATTTAGAGGAGATGAGTAAACAGGCAACTCTGCGAAAAATAGAAGCTTTTTTAGTTAGATTATGTATTCATTTAATTAAAAACCAAATTGAACAGCGTTTAACCAACTCTTGGATTGCTTCTATCTCGGATTCAGTAATTAAAATTGCCAAATTAAATATTAAAGCTAATCAAAAATCTTATTATATTCAAGCTGATGACTGGCAAGAATATTTAGAAGAAGCAGTAGCAATGGCAATTCGACCAGCCAGCGCCGAGATTTTTGAAGGTACGTTAAAACCTAGTCAAGTTTCCCAAAGACTTAATCGAGAAACATTAATTAATATTGCTCAACAACTTTTACATTTAACTTATAAATATCATCCCAAAGAATTACCAGATATTATTGATCATCATTTAGCAGAGTTACCAGGAGGAAAAGATTGGTTTGAGTAAATTAAGTCTTGTAGGGTGCGTTATGGACGGAACGTCCTAACGCACCGCAAATCTTTGGTGGTGCGTTATGCTGGCGCGATAACACACCCTACGAAATGAGATTTGGGATGATTAAATCACTTGTGTGTACACCGTAGTTTTGGTAAGAAAAGGGATGTCTCAGATTCTTTGAGGTTCAACGTTGGTGATTTGTTGAAGAATTGCTTTTGTGATATTTTTAAGAATGCCAAAAACTGTCAGCCAATAATGTTTCTACATCATTAGGGAAAGGGCAATCATCAGGAAATTTTGATTCATATTCCTTACTCATGTTTGTATATGCATTTTGATAACATTCATCACATATAGTTAAAAAATAATTACGCAGACTAGGAGAATCTCGAAGAATACGGCTTAATTCCTGTTGTCTGCGGCTAATTGTTGCTTCCCAACCGCCATAACATTCTGGTAAATTTACATAATTCCGTTTTAGGGCATGTTCAAATAAAGTTGTCAGACGACTTTCTAATTCTCGTCTATCTCTCCTCCCCAATGCTTCTATTTCCTCAATTAAATTTTCCCAGTCCACATTGCTATAATCTTGGGATTTTAAGGTGCTGATAGTCTGCTCAATCCACAAAGCAAAGTCTGTTACATAAAGAGTTTTTACTGGTGATTGAGTCATGATGAATAAAAAACTTTAGGGTGTAGCAATAGTTTAACCCAATGGTTTAACAAAATTTTCAAAGCATAGCGATCGCTTTTTTCAAGGCGTTCTACGTGGGTAGTTATGAAGATAATAGGATTTTAAGATGGTTGCTACAAAATCGGCGATCGCACTTGTACTGTGAGCTAATAAACATCGTCATGAGTACCAATGTCTAGCAAAAGAACAACTTGTTCCCCACTCTCGTCATCGGTTTTTATTGAGAAAACAATGCGACAATCATATCCACAAGAGCATGAAAGCAAGCCTGATAGCTTTCCCTCTAGCTTGTGAGTACCCAAGTTAGCTGCAAATATATCATTCTCCATAGCAGCAATAGTTTCTTCTATTCCGGCTTGCAAGTCAGCATTACGACGAGCAAATTTTCGGAAAGCTCTTTTAAATTTGCTAGTGATAACCAACCTATACATCGGCTGCACTTGGGTTATTGAGATATTCCCGTAATTCTTGAATTGCTTCAGCAGCAGTCTGGACTTTGAGCCTACCTGCTTGGAATTCAGCAATAGAAGTTGCTGCATCTGAGGCAATTTCATCTCGGCGACTTTCAATAATTCGGTTAGTGAGAATTTTTACCAGCATTTCTTGCTGCTCTAAAGGCAGATCCATTGCCGCATCTAAAACTCTATCTAGGTTACTCAATTGCTTCATCCTCTTAATTATTTGTGGGAATATATAAGCTTAAAAGTTTTACCATCACCGCTTTTTTAGCTTCGTCTAACTCACGTTCAATTACGCACTAAATCTATATATTCTTTATAATATGTTAGACATGACTTAGCTAAGTTTTTTAATCACTATTATTCTGGACTTTCCCTAACGGCTCTTGACTTTAAACAGTGAGAAAATTGAAGATTAATAAGATTTCTTAGGAATTTCTCTAGATTTGGTTGGTTGCCTGATGTAGCGATCGCATTTTTTTCGGGCGTTCTGCATGGGTAGTAATGAATATATCAGTATTTTAACTCACATAATCGGTAGCTTTGGTCAGACCTGCATTTCTGTTGGCGATCGCACTAAATTAAGGAATCATACATGAGCGATCGCTTGACTTTTAAGACAGTCGCTACACATTTTTATTTTTTAGGCTTAACTGGGCATCATCATTTCTAAGTTTTGTTAAGCATTAGTAACAATTGCACAAGCATTAGGTATAAAAACTTAGGCTGTTGTTACTAAGGTGCAAGCATTTATAACAAATGCATAAACAATTGCTGCAAATGAGACAGCAATTACTACAAATGAGTACCCATTTATAATTAATGCTTAATTTGTTAGATTAAATTTTAAGCATTAATTATGAATGAGACAGCAATTGCTACAAATGAGTACTCATTTATAATTAATGCTTAATTTGTTAGATTAAATTTTAAGCATTAATTATGAATGAGACAGCAATTGCTATAAATGAGTACGCAATTGCAGCAAATGAGTATCCATTTGTAATTAATGCTTAAGCTGTTGTTGCTAATAGATAAACATTTGTAACGTCTGCGTCTGTCTTTGTCACAAATGGGCAAGCTGTTGTTACCACGGGGACTTAATTTTGTAATGTCGCTGCTGCAAAAGTACTTAAATTATTCTTGTCAAGAGGATTCTCATTAAGCTTTGCATTGCACGAGTAGCAACATTAGGCTGATGCCAAGCTTGATAGAAATCAGGGTAAGGCATATTCTGAGCGCATTTCCATAAGACATGGTAGCAATTCTTATCAAGTAGACAATAACGCTTTGAAGTTTTTACTGCCATAGATAGATAGTTATTGTCTCGTCGGATTAGCCCTAATAGGATTAGCCCTAAAGTATCTGCCGCTAGCGTATAAGTATAGTAATCCACATCTTGGGATTGCAGCAGTTGCAGCAAAGCTGTGATCGCTGTTTCATTACTTGTGCTGATTTGCCATAAGCTTGATGCTGCCTCCCTACGGATGTCACAATACACATCTTTTGATTGCAACAGTTGTACCAAAACGGCAATTGCTATTTTATTGCCTATGCCGATTTGCCCTAAGCTTTTTGCTGCGTCCTCACGGGTGTAGTCATCCACATCTTTTGATTGCAACAGTTTTACCAAGGTAGCAATTGCTATTTTATTACCGGGGTCGATTTGCCCTAAGCTTTTTGCTGCGTTCTCACGAATGTAGTCATCTACAGTTATGGATTGTTGCAGTTCAACCAAAGCAGCGATCGCTATTTCATTACCAGGGTCGATTTGCCCTAAGCTTTCTGCTACCTGACTACGGGTGGAGTCAGACATAGTTATGGCTTGCAGCAGTTGCGCCAAGGCGGCGATTAGTGTTTCATTGCCTGTGCCAATCCACCCTAAGCTTTTTGCTGCGTCCTGACGAATGTAGTCATCCACATTAGTTGATTGCAACAATTGTACCAAGGCAGCGATCGCTATTTCATTGCCAGGGTCTAATTGCCCTAAGCTTTCTGCTACCTGACTACGAGTAAAGTCAGACATAGTTGTGGCTTGCAGCAGTTGCGTCAAGGCGGCGATCACTGTTTCATTGCCGGGGTCGATCCACCCTAATCTTTTTGTCACCCGCCAACGCGTGGAGTCATCCACATCTTGTGATTGCAGCAGTTGTACCAAGGCGGCGATCACTGCTTCATTGCCGGGGTCGATTCGTAATAAGCTTTCTATCGCTCTTTCTGGATACTGAAAGTAAATGTAATTGTAGTTATCTACATCTTGAGATTGTATCAGTTGCACCAAAGCTGTGATCGCCATTTTATTGCCAGGGTCGATTTTCCTTAAACTTTCTGCCACATCCCCACGGGTGTATTCATCCACATCTTGGGATTGGAGTAGTTGCACCAAGGCAGAGATCGCCATTTCATTGCCAGTGCCGATTTGTCCTAAGGTTTCTGCTGCCTGCCTACGGGTGTAGTTATCCAGATTATTTGATTGCAGCAGTTGCTCCAAAGCAGCGATCGCATTTTCATTGCCAGTGCCGATTTCCCCTAAGCTTTTTGCTGCGTCCTGACGAATGTAGTCATCCACATTAGTTGATTGCAACAATTGTACCAAGGCAGCGATCGCATTTTCATTGCCAGTGCCGATTTGTCCTAAGCTTTCTGCTGCCTGCCTACGGGTGTAGTCATCCAGATTATTTGATTGCAGCAGTTGCACCAAAGCAGCGATCGCTTTTGTCCGGTCTGTTTGTTGCAGTACTGACTTAGCTTCCTCTCTGATTGAACTTAGACCATCAAATGTCCACTTGATAATTTGATCAACTATGTCATCAGCTTTATAATAATTCCTAAACTCTGCAATTCCTGCGGCAGCTAAAAAATAGGCACGATATTCATAAAATCCTTTATCTACATATTCCCCATCCCACTTAACATATTCCCTATTCCACTTAGCACATCCATCTTTAAAGTTGACTAAAGCATCGATAAACTGTTGCTTTTTATCTTTGAGGTTTTCTTCTTCGCGCCCTAACCAAAGTAAAATTGTTTGCTTCCATTGCGGTTCAAAGATGCGATAAGTTCCTTGACTGGGATTTTTGGGAACGTGGTTGAGAAAGAAATTCCAGTTATTAATTGCTTTAGCAGCAAAGTACTCTTGAAATGAGGCATGAAAGAAAGCGTAAACAGATTTTCTACTTATATCTATCCCTACACAATTCAGCCAGCCGCGATTTAGTGCCAATTTCAACAGCGAGTTTTCATCATCAGCATCCCCCAAAAACTGACTAACAAAATCTTGTCGCAAGCGAAAACGGGTTGCTTCTTTGTCTATTGCTGCTTTAGCTAATTCCCCCAATTTGATATTGAGTTGCTGACGCTGCTCAGGTGTTATAGCAAATTCTTCTTTTTTCCACTTGTCGAAGTCATGAACAAATTGCTGATAGAGTCCCGCTTGAGTATCTGGTAATTTACTTTCTCCTGATTGCCAATTTAAGCACAGCAGCGTCAACCGCAGAGGATTTTTCACTAAATCCTGAATCCGTTCTTTACCTGACTCTTTCAACGCAGTGCATAACTGCTTTGCAGTTTCAGGAATAGCAGCGAACCAATTGTAAATAAATCTCTCTACTTGTTGTGGATAAGAAAAATTTAAAGTGCGATAGGTACCAAAATCATCAAGTGCATTAATGCTGCCATCCCACAGATTAACCCGACAAGTCAGCACAATTCGCACTTGAGAAATTAACCCTGTTTCACGGAATTGTCGAGCAATTTCTGTTAGAGGATTACCTGAAGATGCGGACATTTCATCTAACCCATCTAGCAGCAGCCACACATTATTTTGATTAAACAAAGCAACAAAATCATCCTTCAGTTGCTTAGTGGCTTCAGCTTTACCTGTTTTCTCAGCCACCTGAGTCAACCAACTCTCGAACAGATAAGATTTTAGTTCCTTCTCTCGCAAATCTGCTAAAGATACCCAAATTACAATCGATTGGTCAATCTCACGAGATACCCAATTAGCAATCTGCTGTAATAGTGTTGTCTTTCCGGCTCCTGGTTCGCCAATAATTGCAATTCGCTTACCTTTACTTTTAGGCGTATTCTTCTGTTTGAGAACTTCTTCAAGAAAAGCATCATGCTCAAATGTTTTGGTGATTTCTGTCTCTTTGTACAGTTGTGACCCCTGTTTTGGAGAAAAATCGCCTTGAACCTTGTCTGAACCCTGTTCTGGAGAAACATTATTTTTAAGCTTGGATTGTTTTTTACGCTCAACTAATCCCAATGGCACGTAAACATCATCAACTTCCAGGGCAACTCCTTCAGTTGATGTCAGAGGATTTGTAGTCAGCTTTCGCCGTTCTGTCAACAATTCACGGCAGATTTCACGCCAGCCATCGGGAGTTAACTTTGTCCCATCCTCCCCTTGAGACGACTGTAGTCAAAACGTCAAGTTATTAATTTGGTTATTTATCTGTCCCTGATTTACAACCCCAATTTTTTCTGCGAGCTGCGTCAGATTTTGAATGGTTGGCTGTTGAGACTTGAGGGTATTTTCTATTTCTTGAATTTTTTGAGTGAGTTTTGGTTCTGCTTTTGCTGCTGCTTCCACTTCCAAAACAGCTTGAGCAATTTCTGGATCTGCGTCTGCGGCTGCTTTGAGTTCCAGCACTGCTTGACCATAATCTAAACGCTGCGGTTCATTTGCTTCTACAGCATTGGTGAGTAATGGCGACTTATTCTTTTGGCGAAGCTTTTCGATTAACTTACCACCTAGCGTCCATGTAGCATCACCAATATTTTCGCCGATTTTCTCCTGTGCTTTAGTCCAAAGCGTAGTAGCGATCGCAGTAGCAACAGCCGTCAGTGTTACAGTTACCATAAAATCACTATTAGTTAGTATATGTAAAAATTACTTCAATTTTCACACATATCATTTTCCAAAGGCTTGAGGTAGCGATGTCTACTTTAAGGGGCTACGCCTACGCCCAAGTCATACTACAACAGAGACATAAGGATATCTGTATTTTTTAATCTCTCATAATTCCAACGCTTGCAGCCGTGTAAGTGTCAAAATATTAAGTGTAAAGTTTATTCACAAAACCACTATGGCAAAAGCAACTTGGAATGGCGCTGTATTAGCCGAAAGCGATAAAACAGTAGTTGTGGAAAACAATCATTACTTTCCCAAAGACGCAATCAACCAGCAATACTTTAAGGAAAGTAACACTCACACCACTTGTCCTTGGAAAGGTCTTGCCAGTTATTACAGCATCGAAGTTGATGGACAAGTCAACAAAGACGCAGCTTGGTACTATCCCACTGCCAAAGAGAAAGCGAAAAATATCGAGGGTTATATCGCCTTCTGGAGAGGCGTAAAAGTCGAAGCTTAAAACCTCTATTGTAGTTAGCGCTTCAGCGCTGCTTTATCTTCAGCGCTGAAGCGCCGACTACAACCTTACACCCCTGCACCCCTACACCCCTCATTGTTATTGTCAGTCAACCTGTTATGGTAATTTGAAGATAGGCAGTACAAACGACTAAGAAGCCCAATTAATAACTCAAATATTCAGCTTCTCGTAAACAACACGCCGTCAAGCGTGCAAGTAAATAGCAGTTGTTTGCGTTGTTCCTAATTTTTACCACATATCACAAAACCATCTACCAAAGCTATTTGCTTGCGGAAATCATTGCGTTTTCAACAAAGCAATAGCTTAATTCAGGGAGCATTTACACGCATAGGAGGTCAAGATGAGCCGTCTTCTTTATGAAAGTTCAGTTTCATTTGAAGGGTATCTCATCATCCCCTTTGTTTATGGCAAAGCGGATAATTACGAGATTTATTCTTACAAACTTTTGTCAGAAATAGGGCAAAAAAGCCAATTTCACAAAGCAGAAAATCCGGCAGAAATCTATGGCACTAGCTTGAGTAATATCATTGATATTGCCAAAGAACATATTCAGAAACATTCAGATTTTGTCAGTCATGGCGATAGTTTTCAGCGTCGCTACACGTACCACCAAAATTTGATTATTGTCTTTCAACAGGATGATAAATATTTCTACGACCATTATCCGCCGGAATTATTGAATAATATTGCCGCGCCCAAATTATTCAAGTCAGAATATGAATGTTTAACTTGGATTAAGCAAGGTCTTGAGATGCGACATACGCGGCAAAGGGTAAGGTAGATTGGGGGAATGGGGACAAGGGGACAAGGAGACAAGGGGACAAGGGGACAAGGAGACAAGGAGGAATTACCTATGCCCAATGTCCCATGCCCATTGCCCAATGCCCCATTCCCAATTACCCATTTTCAAATTGAATCAACTTCCATCCCCGGAAAGTTCCTAATTGCCGATAAGCAGTAGAGACAACCGAGAATTCTGGACTAACCCAGGCATAATTTCCGGGTGGAAGCTGTTGAATTTGTTTAAATCGCTGTCCCCAGTGAGGAGTATAAAACGTCAGCAACAATAGTGCTTCGTCTCCACCTGTTGTCAGAGCCTCGGTTTTTTGTACCACAAAGTTGATAGAATTGTTTTCAAGGACTCGTGCGATCGCATCCCTCCTTAAAAACACCTTCACATCCGGATTATAATTTCCTAATAATCCTGTCGCACCAGTCGCAGCTAAAGCCAGCCATGCAGTTAATAACCAACTTGCCAACCAATACTTAGCTGTTAAAAATTTATTGCCAAAACGATGACGCGCAATCCATATTAAAGGCAAGGTTAGCCAACCCAATCCTAAAATTAGCGCTATTTGTCTGTAGCTTCTAATATCTACATCCTCACCGATAGTAATAGGTAAAATGTCTGTATAAAGTAGGATTGCTGCTAAAAAAATCAAACCACCCAAACCCCCGAATATATAACTTAAATTTCGGGGTAGAGACACAAAATATTTTGTTTTTAATTTATTATCATAAATTTTGCAAAGCCAATCAAAAGCAATTGCTGCTTGCATTGCCATCACTGGATAAAGTATCAGTGCGTAATGGGGTAAGCGCGTAGAAATCAGGCTAATTTCTGTCAAAATAACTAAAGGACATCCAACTAATATCAACCGATATCGAAAAATAGGATGGCGTAAAATTAGAATTGTACCCCAAAGACTAAAAAAACCCCAAGGAAAAGTCTTAATCGGAGTATTCCAAAGATAAAATAAACACGAATTACCATTACGCTTTTGGGAAGCTATCCTCACAGCTAAAGCGAAGAATTGTTCAAAAACTATCCCACCATAGCGCTGCCAACTTAACCAAAACCAAGTCAGTGAGGGAATTAATCCAATTACAAAACCAAGATAAAATATGAGGTTTGAAAGATGTCGATGACGGGGATGTTCACAAATTAAATAAGGTAATAAACCTATCATCGGTACAAATATTAATTGACCCCTAATTAAAAAGCCCAGCGCAAAAGTAAATCCTGCCCCAAAGCTCCAATAAAAGTGATATTTTAGATTTAATTCTGCCTTTAATAAACAATAAAATCCTAAAAGTGCTACACAAATCGTAACTGTATTTGCCGTAGCTAATCTACTACTTTGCAACCAAAGAAACGATACACCGAGAATTGCCGAAGCTAACCAAGCAATACGTCTATTCAGCAGAATAACTGCAATTTCATAAGTAAGCAATAAACTGAAAATACAAGTGATTTGGGCAGGTAGTCGAGATGTTACCTCATTAATGCCAAATATCTTGTAAAAAGCTGCTAGCAACCAGTAGAAACCAGGCGTTTTTTCGTAAACTAGTTCCCCCCATGATTGGGGAGTTATCCAATCTCCAGACTCTAGCATCCAGCGGGCACGCACAGCATACATAGCTTCATCTTGAGGCATAAGGCTATGTTGTCCATTGTTAGATAATAATAATGGAACAATCCAAATAATTAACCCTAAATAATGCGAAGCTTTGGTTTTTAAGATGATTTTTGCGACATGACGCATTATCTCAAATCAAAATATTCTGGCTAGACGACAGTAACAATATAGGTTACTTTCCCAAAATTGTCTCTGCTAAAAGACTGAAAAATTAACTTTGTAATTTTAGCTGTTTTATTACTTTCATTTACAGTGATAAAGTTTGTATTCATAGCCGTTTACAGCTGGCAAAGATTGCATATCAGCAGCACATTTTTTCACTTCTTCTGGTTGAGGTGCATAAAAGTTTACTAACCATACATCCAGAGGTCGTGGTAATTCTTTTAAAGTATGAAGCAAAGCATCAGAAGATGTATTGGGGTTTTGGTCTTGATGTGCGAGGAGGAATAGGGGAGTGGGGGAAGTTAAATTTTGGATTTTAAATTCTCTGGCTACTCCCATCATTTCCCCAATATGTACATGAGTTCTTTGGGTGGTTGCAATTAGTACTGGCACTTGGGATGTTTTTTGAATTAATTGCACAAAGAGATCAGGACGGTAGTATTTTTGATAACCTAGATTGCTCAAAACTGTGACTGCGCTGAAAAATCCCATTAGCCAAATTATCGCCACAGCTTTTTTTCCAGAACTTCTTGGGCGTCCAACTTGAGGATGCCAGGAAACTGCGAAACTTGCCCCTAGTAAAACTATGACAGCAGGAAAGTAAACAAAGTTATAGCGGGCGCCGCGTGTTAAGTCAATACCGAGAAAATAGGTGAAGATAAAAAATAAAGCGATCGCACTCACAACTACAAGAACAAACACCTGCGTCATCAAACGAGTTTCTGGTTGCTTTAGCTGAATTTTCAAACCACCAAACAGAATTGGTAATAGCCAAATAAAGAAAATCAGCATCACCACCCCAGAAACAATTACAACTGCTATTTGTGGTGATTCAACTGGTAACAAAAATAGCATTGTAATCCATGCGGCAAAAGCTTGAAAAAGTGGGCTAATCCAAGCAAATCCCACACGCGGAGCTTGAATCCAATCAGTTAATTTATCACCATAGCTATTCTGTAAAAACACTGGCAACCAAACTACACCCGCGACAAAAGTACCAGCCGCAACTGCATAGATGCGCCACCAGGGGGAGTGGGGGAGGGGGGGAGAGGGGGAGAGGGGGGGATGGGGAGAGGGGGGGAAAGAATTGTTCTCCTTAGAT
>NZ_JBPAOH010000185.1:0-12971 GCF_050875635.1 Tolypothrix sp. VBCCA 56010 | reverse complement strand
TTGCCACACCTTGATTCCTTAAAAACTACCCATAAGGGTTTTGACCCTTCTTGCTTAGTCTCTCACAAAAATGGTCGGTTTATTTCCGCCACCCTGTACTAGGAATCCGGGTGTAGTTGAGGTCATCGTTGATATCTTGACCTTTTGTGAGAATCCACTGAACCAAGCTCTTGACAGCTTTCGCTTTCGCTGGGTCTTTGTAGCTCTTGTAAACCATAATCCAAGTCATTCCTACGATAGGATAACCTTGTCCTGGATCTGCTACAAAAACGCGATAATTGCTAGGAAATTGCACATTTGACAAAGCTTGATTTGCAGTCTGTAAAGAAGGAGCAACATATTGTCCCGCTTTGTTTTGCACTTCTGCTGATTTCAAGTTGGCTGATTTAGCGTATTGATATTCAACATAACCAATAGAACCGGGAGTGCGAGCTACTATTGCAGCTACACCTGGGTTTCCTTTACCTTTAAGGCTATTTGTCAACCATTTTGGCGATTTACTAACACCAATTCTGCCTTTAAAATAAGGATTAATAGCGCTTAAATGGTCTGTGAAAATGAATGTCGTACCGCTACCATCGGCACGAACAACAGTTTTAATTGGTTGATTTGGGAGATTAACTCCAGGATTATCAGCTTTGATTTTCGGGTCGTTCCATTTAGTAATTTGACCAGAAAAAATTGCTGGAAGTGTAGTACGAGACAATTTGAGGCTATTAACACCAGGAGCGTTGTAAACAACGGAAATTGCACCACCAGCGGTAGGTACTAAAATCACACCTTGCTTGACTTTAGCTATTTCTGCATCGCTCATTGCTGCATCGCTTGCGCCAAAGTCAACTGTGCCGGCAATTGTTTGGTTGACACCACCACCGCTACCAATTGCTTGATAGTTAATTCTTAAGTCTGGGATGGTTTTTGTAACTTCACGGGCATATTTTTCATAAAGCGGTGCTGGAAAAGTTGCTCCCGCACCATTTAAAGTTACAGCAGAAGCGATCGCCCCAAAAATTGGACTAAATGCAACAGCTACTGTTACCAATGAAGTAGTAACAGCACGATTCAACCCGCTGATCGAAAAAATCATATTACCTCGTATTCTGGAAATGGTATTGTTAAGATACAACCAGAAATAAAATTACATCGTTTATACCGATCAAGACTTTAAGTAAGGTTTAATTACTTATTAAATAATAGTTAACTTTAGTTTTTGGTATCAAATTACTGATTAATTGTTTTCTAAAATACAATTATTATTTCCTAAATCTGGAAATGATAAAAAATAATAAAAAACCCTTCCTTAATAGACCTATGAGCAAAAGTCTTTTTTGCACTCAAGCGTGAGAGAGCTTTTTTCCTACCCCTTTCCCCAATCATAAGCAGGTGCTACAACGCTTGGTACCCCAACAAAGGCTGTGCCTCAACGTTCGTGACCTCCGCACAGCACTGGCTTTGCAACGCACTGCCTCCCCTTTCCCCTTTCCCCTACTTCTGCAAGAAGTCTAATAACCAAGCACCCTTTCTTTACTCATAGTGCAATCTTGCTCTTCAAAGCGATCGCCTACAAGCGTTGGATGACAATTTTTCTTTTCTTGACCCTAAAAACGCCAGTTCGCCCAAGCGACTGCCTCCCATGCAGCCCTATTTTCAAGGTCAAGCCGTAGAGAGCGGAAATTTCCCAGCCTCGCCTAAGTCGTCACTTGTCATCTTCCTCAAAAGATTTAATGAGATATTGTTGCATTAACTGAAATTTTCGTGTAAGCTCGTTTCTAAAGTTGTTGAACAATATTATCAACAAAGCATAGGTAAAAATGACAGCAATTTCTAGAAGTCCGTTGTCGGTGGAGCAAGACCTTACCGACTCGCCTTGGTGGGCTGGTAACGCCAGACTCACTAGCTTATCGGGAAAATTACTAGGCGCTCACGTTGCTCATTCTGGTCTGATTGTCTTCTGGGCTGGAGCTATGACTTTATTTGAGCTAGGTCATTTTAATTCAGCAAAACCAATGTACGAGCAAGGCTTAATTTTGCTACCTCATCTCGCAACTCAGGGTTGGGGTGTAGGCGCAGGTGGTGCAGTTGTGGATACTTATCCCTATTTCGTCATTGGAGCTTTGCATTTGATTTCCTCAGCCTTTCTTGGCTTTGGAGGAATCTTTCATTCCCTGCGTGGTCCGGAAAAATTGGAGGGCAAAGTTCCTTTCTTTGGCTACGACTGGTCAGATACGGGCAAAATGACCACAATCCTTGGTATTCACCTGGTTTTACTGGGTTGTGGTGCATTCTTGTTAGTCGCCAAAGCAATGTACTTTGGTGGTTTGTATGACCCAAACATTGAGAATGTACGGGTAATTACAAATCCCACACTAAACCCAGCTGTCATCTTTGGCTATCTATTCGGCGCAGTTAGTAAATTCTGGATTGCTGGCGTTGACAACCTAGAAGACGTGGTTGGCGGTCACATTTGGGTTGGTGGGATGTTGATCTTTGGTGGACTTTTCCACATTTTCACCAAACCCTTTACTTGGACGCATCCACTATTTGTTTGGTCTGGAGAAGCTTATCTTTCTTACAGTTTGGGCGCTTTGGCACTGATGGGCTTTATCGCAACTCTCTTCGTATCGGTAAATACCACTGTTTATCCCGAAGTTTTTTATGGTCCAGCGCTTGTGGTTAGGCAGAATATCGTGCCGTACTTTTCATCACCTGACCCTGATTTGGTAACTGCCCGGACTTGGTTAGCCAATGCTCACTTCTGGCTAGCCTTCTTCTTTCTCCAAGGTCATATCTGGCACGCACTGCGGGCGCGTGGGTTCGATTTTCGCAAAGGTAGGGTGAGTCCGGAAGCAGTTATTCCCCAACCGATTAGCAGTTCCTGAATTTAATGCTAATTATTAGCAAAAGTCCGGAAAGATGACTCCGGAAAAATTGGCAAATATTCTCAAGGAGTTTCGTAAATGACAGCAGTAATTGAAGATAGCCCCTACAAGCAACAAATACCTGATGTTGGCTGGTGGGCTGGTAACTTTCGTCTCACTAATCTATCGGGCAAATTACTAGGCGCTCATGTTGCCCATTCTGCATTGATTTTGTTATGGGCTGGGGGAATGACGCTGTTTGAGTTGTCGCGTTTTAATCCTAGTCAGCCAATGTATGAGCAAGGATTAATTCTGCTGCCTCATCTAGCGACTCTTGGTTTTGGTGTTGGTGCTGGTGGGCAAGTGATTAGCACCTATCCCTACTTCGTAATCAGCGTCTTGCATCTAATCCCTTCAGTTATTCTGGCAGCCGGTGGTATTTACCACTCCCTGCTAGGACCAGAGGTGTTAGAAGACAATCCTACTTGGGCTGGCTTTTTTGGCTACGACTGGAAAGATAAAGACAAGATGACAACAATCCTAGGCATTCACCTAACGCTTTTAGGTTTGGGTGCTTTGGCTTTAGTTGCCAAGGCGATGTTTTGGGGTGGAGTGTTTGACCCTTGGGTAGCTGGCGGTGGAAACGTAAGGGTAATCAATCATCCAACGCTCAACCCTGTCCGCATCTTTGGCTATCTGTTTGGGGCTTGGGGACCAGAAGGAATGGCAGCTGTTGATAACTTAGAAGATGTTATCGGCGGTCACATCTGGGTTGGTTTGATGTTAATTGGCGGTGGTATTTTCCACATTTTGACTAAGCCGTTTGCCTGGGCACGCCGAATTTTGATTTATTCAGGAGAAGCGTATCTGTCTTACAGCATTGGTGCTGTAGCATACATGGGCTTTTTGGCGGCATACTTTGCGTCGGTCAATAACACCGTCTATCCTGAAGTTTTCTATGGTCCGATTAAAGCTATAGAAACGGATGCTGGTATAGTTTCCAGCCGTGGTTGGTTGGTAACTTTCCATTTTGTCTTGGCGCTCATATTTTTGTTAGGTCACATTTGGCACGCCCTCCGCGCCCGTGCAATTGAAGCCGGATTTGATTTTAAAAATGGTGACATGGTTCAACCGCCACGGGTGAATCGCCAAACGGGTAATCTCGCAACCGTAGTCAATTCTGATTTGACGCTGAAGTTTCTCAAATACTTACCAATTTACCGCCCTGGTATTTCTCCTCTCTCACGGGGATTGGAAATTGGTATGGCTCATGGTTACTGGTTGGTTGGTCCATTTGCCACATTAGGTTCATTAGGTTTATTACGCAATAGTAATGCAGCTAGCTTAGTTGGTTTACTAGCCGCAGGCAGTTTGATTCTCATCCTGACAATTGGTTTTTCGATTTATGGCACTACCACTTTTCAAAGACAGCAAGAAATATATCCACGACCCGCTTCAGTAGCAACCGTTCCCCGTGTACCCCAGAGTGTCAATTCTACTGAAAGATGGAGTGAATTTACTGAGGGCTTTTTGATCGGTGGGATTGGTGGAGCAATCTTCGCTTATCTGCTGTTGAGTGGTCTTGATGTGTTTAGTGCGATCGCTATTAGCTCGCTTTAGTTATGTAGAGACTTAGTATGCAGTCAGGTAGAGACGTAACATACTACGTCTCTACAAATTTTAATTAACGCATTGAATCGGAGAAAAATATGTCACAAATTGGTCTATTTTTTGGAAGTACAACAGGTAAAACTGAGTCCGTAGCCGAGACAATTCAGAAAGAATTTGGTGGTGAAGATGTAGTGACATTGCATAATATTGCAGACGTAGAAGATAATGAGTTTGCAGATTATCAATATCTAATTATTGGCTGTCCTACTTGGGATGTTGGCGAACTGCAAAGCGATTGGGAAGGCTATTTTTCCGAGCTAGATGATATTGATTTCAGTGGCAAAAAGGTTGCATATTTTGGAACAGGCGACCAAAGGGGTTATCCTGACAACTTTCAGGATGCAATCGGCATTTTATCAGATAAAATTACCGAACGCGGCGGCACTACGGTTGGATATTGGTCTACAGATGGCTATGACTTCAATGAATCGAAAGCATTGAGAAACGGGAAATTTTTAGGTTTGGCTCTTGATGAAGATAACCAATCTGATTTGACTGACAAACGTATCAAAGCCTGGGTGGGTGAACTGAAAAAAGAGTTCGGTATCTAGCCAAAGTAAGAGCTAATAGTTAATAGCTAACTTGCTTTATTACTGTTAGCTATTAACAAGGTAAACGAGAATTTTACAACTCTAATTACTTGCGGGTTAAATTAATGTCTAAACAGCCAGATGTCATTTGGTTAAATACAAGCCCTAGTTTCTTATGCTTTGCTAAACCGCTATTGCGTGAACTGTCACGTTATATAACTATTGCCCGGTGGGAATATAGTCAAACTCAGGATGAAGCAAGTTCTTTAGATGTTGCGGTAGAGCTGCTGCATAATTATCTCGAATCAAGCAATCAACCCGTGCATCTGATTGGTCACAGCACGGGAGGATTAGTAGGGCTACTATATGCACGTCGATATCCAGAAAAAGTTAAATCTTTAACTTTATTAGCTGTGGGTGCTGATGCAGCCCTTGACTGGCAAGCTCATTACTATACCCATCTCCCTTTCTTGAGTCACCAAAAGATTCTCAATGCGATGGTGTACAACTTATTTGGCTATCAGAATGAACGCACTGTCAAGCGTCTAGAGAGTATCTTGGAGCAAGATAAGAATTGCTCGCTCTCACCTCACTCTTTGTTCAAACGGTTAAGCGTACCTCCTTGTCCAGTCCCTGTGCCCTTAATGGTTTGTGGTAGCACTGACGATATCATTGTAGAACGCGATGCCCTGCAAGGATGGCGACCGTTTTTGATGGAGGGCGATCGCTATTGGGAATGTCAAAAAGGACGGCATTTTTTTCACTTATTCGAGCCGGAGATCGTAGCAGAACAGATTCTCGACTTCTGGCAATCTCTACGTCAGTTGGATTCAGTTTGTTCTAGCCTGAAAGTTTAAGCAAAATTTTCTTGTCTTCAACTTACAAAAAAAAAGTGTCAGTGTTTAAGACAGGGCAAACGTATCTAAAATAGATTGAGAAAATACAAGTTATATGGTGTTTTCAACTGATAAATCTATTGGTGTGTCAAAACTATCGGTGGTATACCATTGTATTCTGTGAAAAAAGGTCTCACAGAATACATCAACACGGTAGCAATATAGGACTTACGTAAAAATAATTGAAAAGCACATTATACAGTAGCGGTAATTCATGAATTACCGCTACTTACTCTTTGTCAGATTACGCTCATTCGTGCAATAAAAGAGCGAACAAAAGCAATTATTATTAGCTGGAAATCTGCTTTCGTTTGAGTGATTAGGAGTTAGGAGTTAGGAATAAATAACTCATAATTACTCTTCTTTACTATTTGGCTTTTCGCTAACTCCTTGAATGCTTGCATCGGCTGTTGAAGATTCATGACAAAATTGCAGATAAATTAGTTCGAGTTCGCTACCTACTTGAGAAAAATAGTTCATTTGGCGCGATCGCACAATTATAAAAATTCGCAAAAACACCAAAGCCAAAATCGCCACACTCATCCCAGTTGCAGAGGCAATCAGCGCTTGAGCGATACCACTTGCAACCGCAGACAGATGAACACTGCTCACCTGACCAGTTCTTAAATGCTGAAAGGTGGTGAATAGACCGGCTGATGTGCCTAATATACCCAGTAATGGAGCGATCGCCATCACGCTTTCCAGCACTTTATCACCTTTATACATCTCGACACATTCTTTATCAGATGCTGCTTTGATTGCCAGGTGAAAGATTTCTGGAGAAGCTTTCCGCAGTCTTAGCGGTGCTAACAAAAAGCGACCAATCGCTAAACCTTGAGAACGAGATGCGATCGCTTCTGCCTTTTCTAAGTCTAACCGGGCTGCACTCAACACTTCCTGCACTATCTGTTTTTCTTGGATAATTAGCTTAAACCAGAACCAACAGCGTTCTACAGCACAGCCAAACGTAACAACAGATAAAACCAACAGGGGAAACATAACAAAACCGCCTGCCAGTAAAATGTCATATATTCTCGTCATATTTAACTAGATAGGCACTTTGGTGTAAAAATTAATGCAGATTCCCGCTAGGATACCTGAATATTTTGTTTGCGATCGTTAAAAAATAATAAATAATTGGGCATTGGGCATTGGGCATTGGGCATTGGGCATTGGGCATTGGGCATTGGGCATTGGGCATTGGGCATTGGGCATTGGGCATTGGGCATTGGGCATTGGACATGGAAACAACCAACAACCAACAACGCTCCCACGCTCCAACCAGCAACTAACAACGCTCCCACGCTCCAACTAACAAATAACTAATAATATAAGAAAGTGCTTTACATTTATTTACTATAAACAATGGCAAGAGATTTACGGGGATTCATTAAAATTTTAGAAGAAAAGGGACAATTAAAGCGGATTTCTGCGTTAGTTGACTCAGATTTAGAAATTGCGGAAATTTCTAACCGAATGCTGCAAAAGGGTGGTCCGGGACTGTTATTTGAAAATGTCAAAGGTTCACCGTTTGCAGTAGCGGTGAATTTGATGGGAACAGTGGAAAGGATATGCTGGGCAATGAATATGCAGCATCCCCTAGAATTGGAGGATTTGGGGAAAAAGTTAGCGATGCTGCAACAACCAAAGCCGCCAAAGAAGATTTCCCAAGCGATATACTTTGGTAAAGTACTGTTTGATGTCCTCAAAGCGAAACCGGGACGCGATTTTTTCCCCGCTTGCCAGCAAGTTGTCATCCAAGGCGACGATTTAGATTTAAATAAGTTACCGTTGATACGTCCCTATCCCGGTGATGCTGGCAAGATTATCACGCTGGGGCTGGTAATTACAAAGGATTGCGAGACAGGTACGCCGAATGTTGGTGTGTATCGCTTGCAACTACAATCTCAGAACACGATGACAGTTCATTGGTTATCGGTGCGGGGTGGGGCAAGACATTTGCGAAAAGCTGCCGAACGTGGAAAGAAATTAGAAGTAGCGATCGCTCTTGGGGTAGATCCTTTAATTATCATGGCAGCTGCCACGCCAATTCCGGTAGACTTATCAGAATGGCTGTTTGCTGGACTTTACGGCGGTTCTGGGGTACAGTTGGCGAAGTGTAAAACCGTAGATTTAGAAGTTCCCGCAGACTCAGAATTTGTGCTGGAAGGAACAATCACACCAGGGGAAGTTTTACCCGATGGTCCATTTGGCGATCATATGGGATATTACGGTGGTGTGGAAGATTCACCCTTAATTCGCTTTCAATGCATAACACACCGCAAAGATCCGATTTACTTAACAACATTTAGCGGTCGTCCACCGAAAGAAGAAGCAATGATGGCGATCGCACTCAATCGCATTTACACCCCCATTTTACGGCAACAAGTCTCAGAAATTGTTGACTTCTTCTTACCAATGGAAGCGCTATCCTACAAAGCAGCGATTATATCTATTGATAAAGCATATCCCGGACAAGCGCGACGGGCAGCTTTAGCCTTTTGGAGTGCTTTACCACAATTCACATACACCAAATTTGTGATTGTTGTCGATAAAGATATAAATATTCGCGATCCGCGTCAAGTCGTGTGGGCAATTAGTTCTAAAGTAGATCCTACACGAGACGTATTTATTTTACCGAATACGCCTTTTGACACTTTAGATTTTGCCAGTGAAAAAATCGGTTTAGGTGGAAGAATGGGAATTGATGCAACTACGAAGATTCCCCCAGAAACCGAACATGAATGGGGGGCGCCTTTAGAATCGGATGCAGATATAGCAGCGATGGTAGAAAGACGATGGGCAGAATATGGTTTAGCAGATTTGCAATTAGGAGAAGTTGATCCGAATTTGTTCGGCTACGATGTGAGGTAAAGTATTAGTAAACAAGCTTGGCTGATAAAATCAGTCAAGCTGACCGAATAATTATTAATTCATAATTCATAATTTAGGGTACAAGCCCCTTGATTTATCACTATTATAAATAAAAATGCGCTTGCATCGATATTTTAAGCCCCCGTCAAGAGGCGTGGGGTAATAATTATGAATTAGTAATTATTAATTATGAATTATTTTGACACAGCATTAACAAAATCTCAAAATGGAAAAGCTGGGGCACATAGCCTGATATAAATATCTCTTTTTTCATCAGAAAAAGCTCTTCTACCATGAAGTATCCTTGTATTGTCAATCATTAAAATATCCCCTTTTCGCCAAGATATCTCCGTGGTTAATCTCTCAGCAATTTCATTCAGTTCAGAAACAACATCATCAGGAATTTCGGAATTATCATCAAAGATAAGAACGTCTGGATTTAACTGCTTTGTTGGCAATAGACTATTAATAAAAACTTGATATTTGCCACATCTGCTAGGAATGATTGCTGGGCAAACGTATTCAAGAACAATCGATTGATTTTCGTTGACTTTCAGGTAAGTATTATTGCTTTTACACATCTCTCCTAATTTATTTAAGTCATCAGTTTGGTATTTTTGGCGCCACTCGTCTTTATTCATACAAACGGTGAACTTTAGCTTTTTTTTCCTAAATAATTCTTTGGTTGAACTACTGATTTCATTAAAAAATTGTCTGCCATCACACACTGTTGTTTCACCATTTTGTGATGCAGGATTAGCACAAAAAAACCACACCAAAAGTGGAATATTCTTCTGATAGTACATTTCTCCGTGCAACTTAATTTCAAACTGATAATCGTTTACACTTAAAAGAGTATTATCTCCATTAATTACCCTTCTAGCGAAGGCTCCTCCAGCATAATCTATAAAATCGGTACTTAATAAATTGCTAAATTCTTTAAAAATGTCGGCATTAGCTTCAAATCCTCTAAAAAGTAAGACACCGTAAAATTTAAATAGACTAATAATTTCTTCTAAATCTAGTTTGAAAATACTAGTATTATCTACATTAATAATTTGTTGACCTATCTTATCTGATATTGGGTGTGTCTTGATATTCATATTACTAAATCAATGTTTAAGCTTTTAACTCAATCTTTGGGCGATTTATGCGGTATAGTGAACATTTTACACTCAACCACGAGCGTTGCGTTGCATCCACTAGTAAAGGCGGGGCTGAATTTAATATAATTAAGATTTATTACAAACTTTAAATTCGTTTGAGAAAATTTTCAAAAGAAAATAGACCATTACTTGTTCGGTTACGATGTCAGATAGAAAAAGGACACCATTCTCGGTGCTAGTGTCCAAAAAGTGGAGAATATATGCAAAAACCCCGGAAAAATCAAGCATCAAAGCTAATGATGGGATTAGCAATCAGTTTTATGAGTGCGATCGCGCTTACTGGTATAGCTAATCAAATAGTTTTCGCACAAACAAACAAGCAACAAATGTGGTGCAGCGCTGACTAGTTGTTCTTAGAACCCCACCCCCTACCCCTAAGAGCAAGCGGGGAGGGGGGAAGAGATGAGTTTACAATTTGGTGAGCGAGTTATTTGTAAATTATTGTACATTTAATTTGCATACACCAAGTAGCCTTAGGATTGCCATAATTAGGTTAGACCCTAAGATGAATGAGCGAATTTTTAATTTTGAATTGCTTATGCCTTCTTTATTTTTGGGTATGAACCCCTATTTAGAACATCCTGAATTATGGGCTGGAGTACATCACTTGTTAATTAGTGAAATTGCCAAGTTACTGACTCCCCAATTACGTCCTAAATATCGCGTTGCTGTAGAAGTAAGAATGTATGAAACTACAGACGAGAGTTCACTGCTTGTAGGCATTCCTGATGTGATAGTAAAAAGTCGGCAGACTGCTACAGATTCGACAATGACGAAAGTGGCAGTTGCCGCACCTGTGGCTATTAGAGAGGGATATTTAGAGGTAAGAGAAGTAGGAACAACAGACTTAGTTACTACTATCGAAATTCTTTCACCTACCAATAAACGCCAGGGGAAAGGACGTCAAATGTATGAAGAAAAGCGCGAACAGGTTTTAGCAAGTCGCACCAATTTAGTTGAAATTGATTTACTACGTAAAGACAACCCCATGCCGATAATTGGCAATAATATTCAAAGTCATTATCGAATTTTGGTTTGTCGCGGTAATAATCGTCCCTATGCTGATTTATATGCTTTTAATTTGCCCGATATAATTCCGACTTTCCCCCTACCTTTGCGTACAGTCGATACAGAACCTGTGATAGATTTGCAGGCATTATTAAATGAGGTTTATGACCTATACGGTTATGATTTGGTGGTAGATTACAGTCAAGAGCCAGTACCACCGTTGTCAGAAAAAGATGCGGTTTGGGTGGATGAGTTGTTGCGGGAGAAGGGATTGAGGTAGTTGAATTTTTAATTAGGAATTTGAGATTTTTGTCTAGCCATTGCATGAGACTAATTCATACTTTCAATCAGCAACGCCGAAACGACTAACATAATTAAATTTGTATTAACTTCAGCAGACGCGATCGCACCCCCAAAAACCCCACACGCGATCGCACTCTTAGCTCCCTCCTTGCTTGCGGGGAGGGGGTTGGGGGTGGGATTCTATCTATGCAACCAAACTGCAATCCCCTCCAACACCCCCTCAATCAAGAGCAAAACATCCTCATTCCTAAACCGCACCACTCGCAACCCCAAAGATTCCAAAAATTCTTGACGGATTGCATCTTCCTCTTGCGTGTAGTCGTGAATTCCTCCATCCACCTCCACAACGCTCCCGCGCTTCCGCACAATAAAAATCCACAAGAAAGCGGTCAATTGCGTGCTGACGGCGAAACTTGAACCCCAAAAGTTGCTTTTGTCTTAACTTTTGCCAAAGCAGCTTTTGGGCTGGGGTGGGTTCGCGCCGCATCTGTCGCGCTAGTGGCTTGAGTTTTTCCCAGAGTTCTGGCGGGCTTTGCCAAGGCATCGGAACCCCACCCCCTAACCCCCTCCCCGCTTGCTCTTAGGGGGGATTGGAGTTGTTTAGAGGGTTTGGCTTGGGGTTTTGATGTTGAGTCATTGGCTGGTAGTTAGAGAGCCTTGGGGATATTCCTCAAGGCGTTGTGGGATACCACCCAAATCAGCACTGTTTCTGCTGAGGAGGTCGTACTCAGTCTGGCTTGTCCAGAATGTCTGGGTTAAAAGTATCAGTAATGAACATTTTCTTTATTGTTCCCAGCACAACCTTGCCAAAATACGATCGCTATAATGCGGGGCAAAGCCCATCGCACCCCTACGTGCCCCTGAAAATGAAAAAGCTCTTCTATCATGCATAATTTTGGTATTGTCATGAAGAAATTAGGACACAAAAGTGAAAAATCAAGCGTCAAAGCTAACGATGGGATTAGCAATCAGTTTTATCAGTGCGATCGCCAATACTGGTATAGCTAATCAAATAGTCTTCGCCCAAGCAACCAAGCAACAAAAGTGTGATATTTCTGTTTATGTCACCGACAAAGATCCGCAAGGATTAAATGTGCGGAATGGCGCAAGTTCCAATAACAGAATTTTAGGAAAAGTACCTGGTAACGAGACAGTTCAAATTGTCGCTACTTCCGGAAGTTGGGCACAGATAAAGAATATCGGTAGCGGTTTTAAAGGAACTGGTTGGGTATATTTACCAAACTTAGGCATATCGACGCGGGGCTACAATACAAATGGCGTAGATATTTACACCAGCACCAATCCAAAAAGCCGTAAATTAGGAAGAATTCCCGCTAATACCAGTGTTAAATTATTGGGCTGTCAGGGACAATGGGCGCAAGTCGAATATAAAGGTATTAAGGGTTGGTTGGCAAGGCTTGACCAATGTGGTGCAGCCCTTACCAGTTGTTCATAAAATTCAACTTCTCACCTTCTCAAAGGCAACAAAGAGGGGATTAGAAGGAATACATTTCTCGATGAAGATGCAACTAATGTAGCCCGTGCAGACGGGCTTTGTTCTTCTAGCCCCAGGCTTATAGCCTGCGGGCGATTAAATGCATTATTCTTCAAATAATACAACGCTTGATGAAGATGCAACAAATGTAGCCCGTCTGCACGGGCTAC
>NZ_JBPAOH010000184.1:0-13988 GCF_050875635.1 Tolypothrix sp. VBCCA 56010 | reverse complement strand
GGCTGACTCTGCTACTAATAGTACCTCTAAGGAAGTTCTGGAAACATTAAGAATGTGCCAGAAGCCTACACCGACCTGTACTCAGGCGGTGTAGGTAGTTCACTGTTACTTCAGATGTATAATCGCCATCATTAGGATTGCGGAAAATTTTCAGGAGGCGATTTTTTAAATCCACAACCCAATATTCTGGTATTTCCGCTAAAGCATAAGCTTTTCGCTTTGCATCTAAATCTTTACTCAAGCTGGTGTTAGAATATTCAATTAACCAAAAAATATTTTCCGGGTAAGGATGACGGGTTCGATATAGTACCCGCAAAGGTTGGACGATCGCCAAATCTGGTTCGGGTTCGGAAGCCATCAAGGGTAATGTAATCGGCTTTGCATCGCGCACGAGAACTTTTTCTCCTAGCACAGATCGCAGATAGTCCCCAGCGTCGGTACTTAGCTGGGCATGTTCTGGACCTTCTGGAGGCATTTCAACGACTTCCCCGTTTAATAGTTCAACATGACGTTCAGAAAGAAGACCAACTTCAACCATGCGGTGATACTCGTCTAGCGTCCATTTGGCTGTAGTAAGTGTCATTGTCGGTCTTACCTTAGTCGAGAGGTTTTATAAATATTCTGCGTTTATATTCTATTGAAGCGTGCTTTTTACTCGTTTCGTTTGCTGGTTTATCTTCATTAGAACTTACGCACTCATGTCATTGAATTTACGTAGGGGCAATTCATGAATTGCCCCTACAAGACTTTAGGAAAATCGCTCATTCCTATTCATTACGCAAATTGAGGTTATAAGTATAAAAAATAACTTTATAAAGCCCGGACGTAAGTGGTATTCTAATAATCTTGTCGCACCCCACCTCGCACAGGCTTAACTTCCGAAGGGTCAGAGAATGGATCGGTGCCACCACTCCAGTTAAAGTCGCTAATTCTAAAGCTGATTCCACCTAATTCCAACACTGGGTTATAACGCAAAGTGATTCCGTAGGTGCGGCGGTTATATTCTACGATGTAGTCGGTGCTACTGCGTTCGCCTGTGTCTAAGTTGATTGAGGTTTGAAAACCAAGGCTAAATGGTCCGTAGATTTGCTGAGAAATTCCCGCATTAAGTACTCTGTTATCAACGGCGCGATCGAACAAAAATGGCGATGCTCCGCTAAATATACCTTGGGAATAACTGACATTAAAGGCGGTATAATCAAAGGCAGGTCGAGAGAAATGTCCAAACTGTCCGCGCAAGCCAACTGTGGCAATCAAGGTGTTTTGACTATCACCGCTGCTGTAATAACTGCTTGTGCCGGTTACGTCCCCAAATGCTTGTACGTAGGGAACTATTGGGTTTGGAGTGTAACGCAATCCTTCTGTGGGGGTGGGTGGTAATCCTTTACCTTGCCAGAGTGTAATCGCACCATCTACGGTAGCGCTACCTTGGACGCGCCCTAAAGAGATGCGGTTGTTGTCTCGCCGTGTTTCGAGTAAGTCAAGCCGATCGCTATTCGCATTAATATATTGAGCGCCACCTTGATATCTTAAGTTAAAACCAGTTGTACCTAAAGGAATTCTCGGAGAAGTAACAACTGCACCAAGGCTACTTTGAACGGTTTGAAAACCAAGGGTACCGTTGTAAAGACGATCGCGATAGCTGTATTCTAAATTCAATATGTGAGGATTGCGATCGCCTAATTCTTGCCGCAATCGCAAACTTGCCCGCAAATTGTCTTCCACTGTCCCCAAATCCAAGCTGGTTAATATCCCAGAACCCTCAACTGTTGTCTTCGGGCTTAAAGTCGCATTCAATCTTGTTTTCAAACCAAACAGCGCGGCAAAGCTATCAGTACCACCTATAGCTTTTTGTGCGAAAAACTGCGGTGTGACGCTAAAGCGTACCCCTTCTGTGTTAAAGGGTTGGAAAGAACGCTCAATAAACACACCACCGCGTTGATTACCATCAAAGCCGACAGAGACAATTGCCGGAGTTACATCACGTTCCCTGCGGTCGATTGTCTGCCGATCTACGGGGATCGGTAATGTTGTTCTTTGATCTAATACTAAACGCTGGCGCTCTGTTTTAATCGTGTCTACTAAGGGTGCTTCTCGCGTTAAAGTGACTTTATCGGCGCGTAACTCTAGTTCTGGGGGCGAAAATGGATCGTTGGTGAAGCGGACATTTCTCGCTTGCCAGCCTCGCGGATAAAAATCAACTCGTTCTGCTTGAAAGCGTACTCGCTTGACTACACCTCCCTGTTTTGGTCCGGGGAGGTTTCTTGCATCTGCCCTTCCACCTAAGTTGAAGTTAACCCCACCGGGACTGTTAACACCTGTAGTCGGCTGATTTGCGCGAATGCGATCGCTTGGTGGACGCGCTGTTACTACTCCACTTACTCCGGTATCAACATTATTAAAGGCTAAATCAGTACCCGCTGTGGGGATGTAAACTTCTCCCCTACCATTTTCTAATTGCCCGCTATCTTGAACAAAGTTATAAGTAAAGCGTTCTCCGCGCAGTACTTGATCGCCTCGTGTCAATGCGACATTTCCATCGCCCACAGCAATCAAATTGTCTAAATTGACTTGCAAGCGATCGGCATCTACCACCGCCCCATCAAATCGTACCACCACATTACCCACAGCCGTAACAATCCGCCGTTGCTGGTCGTACTCCTGCCTATCTGAAGTGACTTCTACAATTCTCTCTCTGGCTGGCGCTGTCGTTGCTGGCGGAGTTGTTGCAGGTGGTTGACTTTCTTGCTGAGTAGTTGCTGGCGGAGTTGTTTGAGGTTGACTTTCTTGCTGATTTGTGCTGTCTGTTGGTGTGGGGACAGATTGTTGCGGGGCAGGTTGGGGAATTGTGATTTGGCTTGTCTGGCTGCGAGACTTGAATTCTATAACATTTTCTACGGGTTGTGTACTCGCTGGACTGTCGGGATTAGTATAAGTAATATTTTGTATCGGTTCGCTACTTTGAGCCTCTTGGGGTGGCTGAGAAGGCGCATTTTGAGCAATAGTCTGACTTTGCCGTTTTGGATGGGCTAATTTTTCTTGTAGTATTTGCCCTTTTTGGGATATCTTGCTTTGTGACGCGACATTTGCATCCGGCTGCACCGGATAACTAATTCCCATCGACTCTCCCAAAGCAGCGGCACTCTTAACGGCGGTGAGGGGAGAAAATTCCGGTGGGAAACTTTCTGGGTGACTGAGTGCGGCTTGGGTCTGGGGAACTGCTAAATCTTGCCGAGTAGCGTTTTGTGGAGTTGGCGATACAGAATCTGATTGCCGTTGTGGCTGATTTTGTTGCGCTTTCGCCTCGAGTTCGGCAATTGAATGAAACTTGGTATCACTACCAGTCAAGATTGGATTTGCAGGTTGTAAAGGTTCGACAATCGAAGGTGGTGCGGGCGGCAGAACTGGGTGAAGCATATTCGCAAAATCAACCTAACAAATAGCCAATTGAAAGCCGGAAGGACTAATTACACTTAACTGCCTTCCGACTTTAGCCTTCAGCCTAGCCTGCGGCAAGCCGCTTGGAAAGGACACTTTTGAAGCATGTGGAATTTTCCACGCTCTTCTCAAGTGTCCGTGGCATTTACATTCGCATGAACGGCAATTTTTGGATCGGGTCGTGATTTTACTCTGAATCCCGGCGTCCGGGGTTACGAGCTGGATCGTTCGACAAAAATCCAAAGACGAAGAGCAAAATGAAGAAGGCTACAACAACATAAACAACAATTTTTAAAGTAACCATTGACGAAAACTCCAAGGGTATGAAATAGAAGCTTGCTTTTTTGTATCCGTGATGCAGAAAAGATAGCTTTTATATATTACCCAAATCTCGCCCCTTTTTTGGAAGGTACTGAGTCCATCCATCCAAAGTCCAAAGTCCAAATGTTGGTTTACGCTAATTTAAAGGCGCGGATGCTTTGTAGGATGTGCTGTGGGTGCGTGTGATTTGTAGATGCGATGCTTGCTTTTCAATAAGAATCTGAAGTAATTACACTCTTCTGATGACGTGAACTTGAGGCTGAGGTTTCCGATTCAAGAAATAAAAAAGTTTGTAGTCAGGGCTTCAGCCCTTCAAATTGAGCGATAAATCGCTCACTACGAATTAATCAGGTAATGTCAGCAAAGTGGCGTTCTTGTATATCACCCGATCGGGTGATCCAGTAGCATGATGCTTGTGGGGTACTAGACATTATAAATTTTTAAGGAACAATACAGCAACTTTGTTGGCGGCATCAGCGCCGAACTAAACGCTGACGCAAAGAATTGCTTAACCCCCGAAATTGGTAAAAAATATGGTTCTCATTCGTGACATTGTTCAGCAAGCGCTAAATACAGGCTCTTTAAGTATTCCAGCAGATGAGCAGTTGCAGCAGTTACTGCAAACTGAATTTGAAGAAAAAGACATCGATGCTTTGATGCTACTACAAGAAGCTGTGCAATCCGGACGTGTTCGCAAAGAGTACCGCAACCCCAAGAGCGATCGCCCGACAAAAAACAAACGCGGTATCATCAAGATGAAACTTCTTTGTCCTAGTGCTGTTGGCGTTCTTGTCTTGGGTACTATTGTCTTTGCTCTCCCAAAAGATGCTGAATCAGTACATTTCCCTACGAGCAATGCCAATGTTACCCAATTAACTTTAGAATAATGGCAAATTGCCCAGATTGCTGCTTTTTGCCTTCTAAAGCTTCAGTAAAACTTTTTGAGGGAGTTTGAGAAATAACTGCGTTCACAAAGTGACTCTGTAAGAGTATCGCGTGTGGGTATTCTCTTCTCTCTCCCTCAAAGAAGATCCAAAGCTTCTGTTGCCTGCATCTCACAGTATCTACATCAATAATATAAATATTTATAACCTCTTACTTATGTTTAAGTTAATTTATGTATTGAACTACATAAATTATTAAATAATTATATAGTCAACACTAAGTGATAAAATGAGAAAAAGCTTTGCAGTCAGATTTTCCAATCTAAGTGATAATATTTTTTAAAGCTTAACAAAGTCATCATAAGTTCACAAACAGGGTATAAAGAATTGGAAACATTGGGCAAACACAGTCAACAATAGCGATAGCTAAACCAGGAGTTTCGCAGTCCTTATGCAACCAATTCGTACATTTAACGTGTCCCCTTCGCTACCGCCCCGACTCGAACCGCTGCGGAAGCTGGCATATAATCTCCACTGGGATTGGAATGTTGAGACAAAAGACTTATTTCGCCGTTTAGACCCGGATTTATGGGAATCTAGCCGCCATAACCCAGTGTTGATGCTCGGTACAATCAGCCAAGGGCGATTAACGGAAGTTGTGGAAGATGAAGGCTTCCTGGCGCAAATGGATCGAGCTGCCCGTCAGTTAGAAGATTATTTACAAGAACGCACTTGGTATCAGAAAACAAGGGACAAGGGATTAGGGACTAAAGACAAGGGACAGGGTAATCTTACCAGTCCCCACTCCCCACTCCCCAATCCCCAATCCCCAGAATGCTACGCTTATTTTTCGGCTGAATTTGGACTGGTGGATTGTTTGCCTGTATATTCTGGAGGCTTGGGTGTTCTCGCGGGCGATCACCTCAAATCTGCTAGCGATTTAGGATTACCCTTAGTAGGTGTAGGCTTACTGTACCAGCAAGGTTACTTCGCTCAGTATCTGAATGCAGATGGTTGGCAGCAAGAACGCTATCCAATCAACGATTTTTATAACATGACCTTGCAGCTAGAGCGCAATCCTGACGGCTCAGAATTGCGGATTGCTGTAGATTACCCCGGACGCAAGGTTTACGCTAGAGTATGGCGCGTACAGGTGGGAACTGTGCCGTTGTACATGATGGATACTAACATTGAACCCAACAATCCTTACGACCACAACATTACAGATCAACTGTACGGTGGCGATATCGACATGCGTATCCACCAGGAAATTATGCTGGGGATCGGCGGCGTGCAGATGTTGAAAGCTCTAGGGTATAATGTCACCGCTTACCACATGAATGAAGGTCATGCGGCTTTTTCTGCTCTAGAACGCATCCGAATGCTGATTCAAGAACAGGGTCTGAGTTACGATACCGCCAAACAGGTAGTGGGTTCAAGTAATATCTTCACTACTCACACGCCAGTACCGGCAGGTATTGACTTGTTCCCCCCAGATAAGATGTTGTATTATCTAGGATATTACGCAGATATCTTTGGTTTGACAAAAGATCAATTTATCGGATTGGGTCGTGAGAATACTGGTGATTTATCTGCGCCTTTTAGTATGGCAGTGCTGGCGCTGAAAATGGCAACATTTTCTAACGGTGTAGCGCAACTGCATGGTGTGGTGTCACGGCAAATGTTCCAAGGTTTGTGGCAAAAAGTACCAGTGCAAGAAGTGCCGATCGCCGCAATTACAAATGGCGTTCATGCTCGCAGTTGTGTGGCAAAATCAACTCAAGAGTTGTACGATCGCTATCTCGGACCCAATTGGTCATCAGCACCAGCAGATAGCCCGTTGTGGGAACGCATGGACGCGATTCCAGATGAAGAATTGTGGCGCAATCACGAACGCTGTCGTTTGGATATGATATTGTATGTGCGCGATCATTTGGTGAAACATTTACGCGATCGCGGTGCTTCTTCTTCTGATATCGCCCAAGCGCAAGAAGTTCTCGATCCGAACGTTTTAACTATCGGTTTCGCCCGTCGCTTTGCAACCTACAAACGCGCTACTTTATGGATGCGCGATATCGAACGCATCAAGCGGATCATGTTGGGTAACAAACACCGCAAGTTACAATTTGTTATCGCCGGCAAAGCACACCCGAAAGACATCCCCGGTAAAGAATTAATCCGCGAAATCAATCACTTTATCAGCGAACAAAATTTAGAAAAGCAGGTAGTGTTTGTTCCCAATTACGACATTCACATATCTCGATTGATGGTAGCTGGTTGCGATGTCTGGTTAAATACACCGCGTCGTCCGCGAGAAGCTTCAGGAACCAGCGGAATGAAGGCTTCCATGAATGGACTACCGAATTTGAGTGTATTAGATGGATGGTGGGATGAAGCTGATTATGTCCGTACAGGTTGGGCGATTGGACATGGTGAGAATTATGAAGACCCCAATTATCAGGATGAAATAGAAGCAAACGCTTTCTATGATTTACTGGAAAAAGAAGTCGTGCCTTTATTTTATGAGCGCGATGCTGATAATTTGCCGCGTCAGTGGGTAGCAAAAATGAAAGATGCGATTCGCTTGAATTGTCCGTTCTTTAATACAGCGCGGATGGTGGGAGAATATGCACAAAGAGCTTATTTCCCCGCAAGCGATCGCTACTACACTTTGACTGCCGATAAATATGCACCAGCGAAGGAATTAGCAGCTTGGAAAACCAAACTCAGCCAACACTGGTTCAACATGAAAATCAAAGATGTTGACATCTCTTCTGGTGCAGATATTGAGGTTAACCAAACCGTTGCTGTCAAAGCGAAACTTGATTTGGCAACTCTCAGCCCAGATGATGTGCAAGTGGAGCTTTATCAAGGTACAATCGATGCCGATGGTGAGATTGTTGATGCTGTTCCAGTGGTGATGGATTACCAAGGAAATGATACGCAAGACTTGGGTATTTACACTGGGAATATCATCTACACTGCCTCTGGTTTACAAGGCTTGTCCTTGCGCGTGTTGCCAAAACACAAGTACCTTGCTACTCCGTATGAGCCAAGGTTGATTCTTTGGGCACAATAAAAGAATTTTAGATTTTAGATTTTAGATTTTGGATTAGTAATCTAAAATCCGAAATCCAAAATCTAAAATTCTCTGGGGGATGACAATGTAACCGGTAGTGCGATCGCCTAATACTAGGTTGCGTTGTTCTCCCCAATACCACCAGTGTGCAGCTACATAAGCGCAGATGAGACTATCTAGTTTATCTTCTACTGCTTTGAGTGCTGCACCTGTGGTGGGGATTTGGGAGGGAAACGAACCGCAAAGACGCGAAGAACACGAAGAAAGAGAGGAGGATAAATTTAGGCTTGGTTCGAGGGTGGGTAGGATATGAAGGATGTAATTGTGGAGTTTGAGAAGTTCTAAACGGCGATCGCTTAATCGTCCTTTTTTGTATTTGAGGATGCGTTGTAAGTTGAAGAGATGGACGATTGCGGGGTGGGGAAAGACTTCTATTTGATATCTACCAAGTTTTTGCGGTTCTATGGTTGGTGCGTGTGTAAAGCCACGCGATTCTAGTTGTAAACCGAAGTTGATGGTGCGATCGGCAAAGGGTAAATTTAGGTTTGCTGGGTAGCATCCAGCGTGATATTTGCCAAAGTATTTGTGACTAAGTTTATCTGGTAAGCGACTCCCGGTAGCGTTGGGGATGAGGGTAGGTGCGTCTACGGCAATAATTGCGCTTTCGTCTGGTTGTACGTGAGTATCAATCCAGGTGAGGATGTCTGCAATAAATTCTTTGCGATCTAAGTCGAGTAGTTCAAGTTGATTATCTGTCCATTGTAAGCAGCATAGTCCGCTTGGTTGCGATTTCCAACCGAAATCAATACCGATAAATTTCATTACCGTAAACTTAAACGTGCGGTTATTGTCGCATTTTTGGGCGATCGTTGTTTAATTGGTCATGCAATTTACCGATGCCAGCAAACCTTGTTAGAATTTTTAGACAGATATGCCTATGGATATGTAATATCTTTGGCAGAAATACGAGAAAAACTAAAGGATAATGTTCTTGGAGCAGTAGCAAATAGTGAAGGATATGAATATGAAGGATATTATTCTGCTGTCGATAATGATTACATGAGATTTGGCACTCAGGCTATCAACATTAATGATTTCGTAAATTTAGTTCTTAGCAAGGTACAGTTGAATTTTTTTTGACTAACTGGCTGAGAATGATAAGATAGCTAAACAAACACAGCACGCTGTAACTTTTATCGTCCTGTATACTAGAGATCCAAAAGGTAATTTTCCTGCAAATTTCATGCAAAGATGCAAATATGCCAAAAAAACTTTGCGTCTTTGCGTCTTTGCGCGAAATAAAAAAGAACCCAGATAACTCACAGGCAATCGCACTCTTCAATTTCACACCTGCAATAGATATATTATAAAAATATAAACTCTTAATCGAAAAATGACGAGCCAAAAAACATACACCGAAGCTTGCGGTAACTTTGATAAAATTTATGATGAAGCAATTTCTAGCCGCGAACCTATAGTTGTCACTCGTGAAGGTGCTGAAAGCGTATCTGTAATTCCTACTGCGGAACTTAATAGTATTATGGAAACAGCATACTTATTTGAGTCACCTGAAAATGCAGCCCGTCTTCTCGCAGCTATCGAACGTGCTAAAGCGCGAACTTTTAAACCTCAAACTGTAGATGATCTACGTCAGGAGTTTGGACTTGGTAAAGAAGAGTAAAAAGTCTAACTCGGAAAATCCAGAACCAGAACAAACTCCACAGTCTGAAATTTATCAACAGCAAAGTTCAGAACGTGACCTGGTGTTCGACTCGCAATTCCTCGAAGACCTGACTTACTGGGTACAGACAAATAGAAAGATTGCACTTCGTTTGTTATCTTTAGTTGAAGAGATAAGACGTAATCCGTTCACAGGAACAGGAAAGCCGGAAAAATTGAAGTATAAAGATGCAAACATTTGGTCACGTCGCTTGACAGAAGCAAACCGGATTGTTTATATGATTAGTGAAAATCGCATTGATTTTCTTCAAGCGCGATATCATTATAGCGATCGCTAATCCGCACTTCAACTATAAGTTGTCCCATCAAATTCATTTGATAGGCTCTACAATTCAAGGAAGGTAAAACAAGCAACTAACTAAGGAGCGGGCGATGCTCGACTTAACTAAAATACAGTAGTTCAAATGCACTACTAAAAGGACTTTCTCTAAATGATAAGTCTTTAACCGGACACGATATTACCCTGCGTCTACAACTCTACAAATCTATCTGTTGCATCAATTAAAGCACTCTTAATTCCAGCTTCACTCATCGAATGTCCAGCATCAGGAACAACAATAAATTCAGCTTCTTGCCAAGCAATATGTAATTCCCAAGCTGATATCATCGGACATACTACATCATATCTTCCTTGCACAATTACGGCAGGAATGTTGCGAATGCGGTCAACATTCACAAGTAATTGATCTTCGCTTTCAAAGAATCCCTTATTTATGAAATAATGACATTCAATTCTGGCAAAAGCATCGGCAAATTCACTTTCACCAAATATTTGCATTAACTGTTTATCTAAAAAAAGTCTACTTGTGCTAGCTTCCCAAATTGACCATGCACGCGCTGCTTCTAACCTGATTTGTAAGTCGGGACTTGTCAAGCGTTTGTAATAAGCTGTAAGCATATCGTCACGTTCATCTGAAGGAATCGGTTTTAAATATTCCTCCCAAGCGTCAGGAAAAATGTAGCTAGCACCTTCTTGATAAAACCAGCGCAATTCCTTTTGACGCAGCAGAAAAATACCGCGTAGAATTAAACCTTTGCAACGTTCGGGATAAGTCTGACTGTAAGCTAATGACAGGGTACTCCCCCAACTACCACCAAAAACAACCCACTTTTCTATTCCTAAATGTTCTCGGAGTTTTTCAATATCATCTACTAAATGCCAAGTTGTATTTTCGCGCAATTCTGCATGAGGTGTACTTTGACCGCAACCGCGTTGGTCAAACATCACCAAACGCCATTTTTCCGGATGAAAATATTGTCGATAAAAAGCTGGACATCCGCCACCGGGTCCACCATGTAGTAAAACTATTGGCTTACCTTGCGGATTACCTGATTCTTCAAAATGAATTGCGTGCAAGTCGGAAACTTGTAGTTTACCTTCTTTGTAAGGTTTTATAGGTGGGTAAAGTTCGCGCATTATCTTCATAATTATAAAATATGATTTGAAATTTATTCGTAGTGAGGACTTTAGTCCTCTTCTTACTAGGAAAGGACTGAAGTCCTGACTACAAATAAGTGTGTAATGTATCAAATACATTATAAATTGAAAATGGTGCATTAACGTAGTGTAACGCACCCTAGGAATTGAAAATTGAAAATCCGAAAACGGTATGATTGCTTTAAGAGACAGGTGAGAGTTGATTAATTGCTTGTTCTTCTTGCTTCAAGGTTTTCAGTTTTGCTTTTAATACTGCTTTCACTTGATAACGGAAAGTAAAGAAATGTTCGCCAAAATACAAAGCAACGAAATAGTCATATAGCAATCCGCGCATAAGAGCGTGAACAACAACAACCCCGGTAACTTGTGCGAAACCGGGTTCTGAGCTTTAGGATCGCTATATAATTGCGGTTTGTGTAATGCGATCGCATCGCATTACAGCAAATAAGTACAGACGTAGAATGCTACGTCTCTACAATCATGCATACTGCGTCTGTTGTGAACTAAATTGAGTTGATAGCGATCGCACTAAGTATACCAACACTATTCAACAGCAGATAAGCGAAGATTACTCCAAAGTATGCGGCAAAAAAGTCCATGTATGCGACAGCACCAATACTGTAAGACAGATATGCTTCTCCTGAGTAAATCAAAATTCGGCGTGCCCACGCAAACGGCTTAGTCAAGATATGGAAAATGCCACCGCCAATTAACATCAAACCAACCCAAATATGACCGCCAACAATATCTTCTAAGTTATCAACAACCGCCATTCCCTCCGATCCCCAAGCCCCAAACAGATAGCCAAAGATGCGGAATGGGTTGAGCGTTGGATGATTGATTATCCTGACATTTCCACCACCAGCAGCCCAAGGATCAAACAGTCCACCCCAAAACATCGCCTTGGCAACCAGAGCCAATGCAAAGATACCCAAAATTGTCAGGTGAATGCCCAAGATATTAAATTTTAATAATATATATTCTCATTTAACTCTTTATAAAATAAGATACTACCTCAGCAATACAAATACTGAACAGCAATACTTTGATGGCTAGATATTCGTCTAAGTCCGATCAAAACACGTATTGCTCTAAGTATTCACATTATCACCGCAATTTTTTCTTCATAGCTTCCTGACAATTGACTGTAGATAGCTTTTAACATTAGTTGAAATTATGAGTCAAAAGACAATTCGTAATGTCGCATTTACCCTGCACCGCTACCTCGGCTTAGTCGTGGGACTGATTTTGATTATTGTTGGCTTGACGGGCAGCTTATTGGTATTTCAAGAAGAGATTGACCACTTTCTCGTTCACTTGCAATTTGGACAAGTCATTCCCCAAGGACAAAGGCTTTCAATCGAGTCTATAGTTGGAGTTGTGCAGAAAGCTTATGACAATTCAGGTTTGCAACTTGGGGGTATGAGGTTGCCACTTGAAGCAAATGAGCCGATAATAGCATCGCTGAAAACACCTGCTGACCAGTGGATTAACGTATTTATCAATCCTTACACAGGCGTTATTATGGGTGAGCGCGAGTGGGATCAAACGATTATTGGCATTACTTTTAAACTGCATTACCAATTGCTTGCAGGTCAACCAGGACAAGTTATAGTCGGGATTGCAGCGTTATTTTTACTAATTCTTTGCATCACTGGTATTATCCTGTGGCCCGGTTGGCGGCGATTAATTGCAGGTTTCAAAATCAAGTGGAAAGCACACATCAAGCGGACAAATTTTGATATCCACAAATTAGTAGGTATCATCGCTGCTGTGTTTCTAGCAATGATTGCTTTTACTGGGTTTTGCTGGAATTTTTATGAACAAACCGAACCTGTGATCTACGCAGCAACTTTGACTCCAAAGCCACCAGAACCAAAATCTCAACCGGTACCTGGTAAATCGATTATCTTGGGCGAAGTGCTAAAAGTTGCCGATAATACATTACCAGGAGCAGTCACGACTCATATTAACTTCCCAACAACCCCAGATGGTGTCTTGACTGTATACAAAAAATTCCCTGAAGCAACAGAAAACTATAGTAGTCGGGTATACATCGACCAATTTAGCGGTAAAGTATTACAAGTTCGTGATTCTCGTTCTTTGCGATTGGGAGATACGGTGCTTGATTCATTTGTTCCGATGCACTACGGCACTTTTGGCGGATTACCAACTCGCATTCTCTACGTTTTTGTGGGACTGACGCCGTTAATCTTATTTGTCACAGGGTTGATTATGTGGTTGTATCGTTGGCGCAAGAATAAGAAATCAAAAGCGATAATGGCGCCTAATTCGGAATTGATTAGTCGGTAGATTTTGAATGATCGCGCTCTCAAGGGTATTGCTCGTAAGCGATCGCCTTGAGGGTATCATATTTTGGCATCAGTGCGTGTTTGTTAGGACAAAGTATTGTTAACGTGAGTTCGACAAATTTAAAGAACCCCTCTGGTAAACCTCTCCCCCACCTCTCCTCTTCCCTCCCCTACAAGGGGAGGGAAGAGGAGCAGCTTTTATTGCTGGGAGAGGCTTAAAAACCTGCATTCTTAGCCCCTTCCCACCCCCCTCATTCCCCCCTAAAAGGGGGGATGACTAAGGAAAAACTTTTTTACATTGGAAGGGGTTGGGGTTAGGTTCATCGAATTCACGTTATTGTTAGCAGGAAACGAAAATTCAAAACTTTGAATGCAAACAAATTAACAGTTATTCAATTAATCATTACCATCTACCATGACCATCACCCTGACGCTGAAAGAGGAATCGGAATTGTGGGCAGAAGCTGAAATAAACAGCTTGCAAAACCCAGAGCCTGATGAATTTTTGTGTCAACTACCCAGACAACTTGGCAAAGGTTATGCGCGAAACATTGAGGTGCATCCTCATATGTGGCTGACAATTTTGGACTGTGAATATCACGATAATGTGCTGATAAAAATCCAGGAATGGGATCATCCCCTACAATTTGGTGTTTACCTTTCAGGAAGAGAGATACAGCGGATTGCAGGTAGGTGTAGTACAATAAAACCAGTGGTTCAATGTTTAAGATGAAACCTTACTCCGTCGATTTTCGGCAAAAAATAATCAAAGCTTA
>NZ_JBPAOH010000183.1:0-14318 GCF_050875635.1 Tolypothrix sp. VBCCA 56010 | reverse complement strand
ACTCACCCGTCCGCCACTAAGTACCGAAGTACTCCGTTCGACTTGCATGTGTTAAGCATACCGCCAGCGTTCATCCTGAGCCAGGATCAAACTCTCCGTTTTGCTGAGTGTTTGTTTAGCTCTTTGACTGTTTTATAACCTCAGTCTGGTTCATTATTTGACTGACGCGCACAAATTGCTTTATACTTTCTTTCAAACTATAATCTTTTCATGGTTCGATCGCCTGACGAGTCAGCTTTTGAACGCGCTCGCTCAACCGGCACTTATTTAATATAGCGAGTCCACAATTTGTTGTCAACTATTTTCGGAAAATAATTTTGAATATTTTTTTGTAAACGCCTCAAATGTATTCACAGCGGACACTTTAAGCGACAATGAATAATGCACGCTCGCTCATCGAGGATTACTAATACGTGATTTTTCAGTCGGTAATTTAGATTTGATGATCCTGCACGATCGCACTCCACTTCTGATTGTTTGGCGATCGCTATTACTAACCATCGCCTACGCTCTTGCCGGAATTACCAAACTACAATCAATATCTTGTATCTCGGCACAACCGCTAAGTGCCATCGCGACATCTAGCTCCGAGCGTAGTAGTTCGATGACGTGAGAGACACCAACTTCTCCTGCTACAGCGAGTCCCCAAAGGATAGGTCTTCCTAAAAGTACAGCTTTTGCCCCCAATGCCAAAGCTTTAAGAATGTCTGTACCCCGACGGATACCACCATCTACAAGCACTTCTGCTTTGTTACCGACTGCGGCAACTACTTCAGATACTGCATCAATTGAAGCGATCGCACTATCGAGTTGTCTGCCACCATGATTAGAGACGATCACCGCTTTAGCTCCATGCTCCGCTGCCCTTAAAGCATCATCCCCACGTAAAATCCCTTTAATCGCTAAAGGCAGTGGTGACAAAGACTGCACCCATTCCAAATCTTTCCAAGTCATGGCTGGGTTAAGTTGTTGAGCAAAATATGTAAATAAGCCAGATTCGCCGCCTTCATGAGGAATTTTTAAACCTGACAAAGTTGCTAGATTAGCCAATTGCAAGCCAGGTGGTAAAGTAAACTCGTTACGCTTGTCTCGTTCCCGCTGACCCAAGACAGGAGCATCCACGGTCAGACAAAGCGCTTGATAGCCAGCAGCGCAGGCACGTTCTATAAGAGCGCGGGTTAATCCTCGGTCACGATGAACATAAAGTTGAAACCATTGGGGACTAGCAAGAGTGTTTTCATAACCCGCCACTGCCACATCTTCAATACTATAAGTCGCCATCGTACTCAAAACCATACCAATACCTGCAATTGAAGCAGCTCTTGCAGTAGCAAGTTCTCCATCTTGATGAGCAAGACGCTGAAATGCCATTGGAGCAATGAGAAGTGGCATTTGAATAGACTGTCCTAAGACTTTCGTACTCAGATTGCGCGAACTTACGTCTACTAGCATCCGGGGTCTAATCTTGAATCGCTCAAAGGCAGCTCGGTTATCTCGTAAAGTTACTTCATCCCATGCACCACTACTGTAATAGTCAAGCACCTTTTGAGATAAAGCGTTAGTTGCTAGCTTTTCGTATTCAAATAAGTTAATCGGTTTGAGTTGGGTATTGTTGTCTTCAATATTGTGTCTGTAAAGGTTGTCATGCATCGTTTTCATCCTTTTAGGCAGCAACTTTCGCTCTAGTGGTAATTGTAAAGCTGCTGCGATCGCGCTTCTGAGCAAGAATCTCGTTGCTTTATATCCCAACCACTGAAAATATATATATGAGGCGATCGCATTTATAAAAATCGAGTGGATGATTGTCGCTATTGCAACGCATCTCCACTCGTAATTTTTTGCATCAAACTGCTTCTACTTTACACAGCTCCGGCACAATTTAACGCGATTCAGTTCCCTGATTCGGGCTACCTGCTACTGAATCTTCTCCGGGTGCTTCTGGTTTTGCCGTAGATTTGGCATCACTCTCAGCAGCAGTGCCAGTTTTGCGACTCTCTTCGTCGATAGTGGTTTGATAACCACCTGATGCATCTGCTGTGTTATCTGGAGTTTTGGTCTTTTCTTCTTCAGACATAGTTACATTCCTTTTGTTTATTCTTTAGCATCATTTTAAGAAGCTAGGAAGTGCAATTTCATCTCTCTAAAATGTAGTTCTAGCTGATTCCTCCATCTGTCGGAAGGATGATATAAAACTCACTTATATTGAAATATTTGGGCAAAAAACTGCTTCATTGCTCGCGACGATCGCTCGTCTGCATTTTCGTTGTAAGCTACTTTCTTGGAGGGATCGTCACCTGACTCTGGATTAGTGAAGCCATGCACTGCCTGTAGATAAGATACAAGTTGCCACTTTACATTAGCTTGTCGCATTTCTGTTTCAAAGGCTTTAACTTGTTCTTTAGGCACAAGCGGATCGTTAGCACCATGCAATACTAATACTTTCGCTTTGATATTTTTGGCATCGCTGGGGTTAGGGGTATCAAGGTTGCCGTGAAAACTAACTACTCCAGCAATATCCGCACCACTGCGAGCAAGTTCTAATACTGTACCACCTCCAAAACAGTAACCTATTGCCGCAATGCGTTTAACATCTGCTAATGAATTTTGTTGTAAAACTTGTAACCCCGCAGTAGCGCGATCGCGCATCAATTTTCTATCTTGACGAGAAATAGTTGCTTGTGCTGCCGACTCTTGGGGATTTTTTGGTCGAATTCCTTTGCCATACATATCAATCGCAAAAGCGACATAACCAAGTTTAGCTAATTCCTGTGTGCGTTTTTTCACATAAGATTGCAATCCATTCCATTCATGAACAACTAATACACCAGGGCGTTTTCCTTGAATAGCGTCATCGTATGCCAAATAACCTTCTAAAACTGCATTGCCGTGTTTGTACTCAACAACTTTCGTTTGAATAACTGCCAGTGTCGTGTTGAAGTTAATAATATAACCACAGGCGTAACTAAAACAGAAAATAAGAATTTCATAATTGCTGCAAAATGCCTTTTAGGGTAGTTTATGGCAAAAAATGATTATTTAAAAGGACTGTTGGGTGGGCACTTCGATCGCGATTGCGGCTAGGCTGCACGCAAGCCTTTGCCGCTATCAACAGCAACCATCACTTATTGCCTCTAGACACTCGCACCGACCTGCTCATCTGATGCCGTTTTCTGCTTTTCTTGCTGTCGGCGTTGCCGTTCCCGGTCAGCTTCTGTCTCAGGAATAAGCTTCGTTAAGAGGGTAGCGATTAGAGGTAGGAAGCCAATCACGATCGCAACGCCCAAAATATTAAACAGCATCTGGGCATTAGCAACTTGCCGTCCTACTCCTCCTTTGCCAGAGATTGTCTGAGCTAGTTGGACGAGTTGAGGCGCAAAAAGAATTCCTACAGCGACAGTGAACAGATTAAACAAAAAGTGAAAAACGCCGGTTCGTAGAGCCGCACTCCCCCGACCAATGGTAGCCACTAGGGTATCAGCACAGGTGCCAATTTCCGCACCCAACATAATTGCTACCCCCGCAGGCAGAGCAATTAAGCCAGAACTTGCCAGGGTAATCACAATAGCAACCGTTGCGGAAGAAGATTGAATGATGACGGTAACAATGGCTCCGACTAAAGCACCCAAAAGAGGATTATTACCCAAAGTTTTCATCCAATTGATGAACGGATCGTAGTCTCGGAAGGGCTTCATCGCTTCGTCAATTGCCTCTAACCCATAGAACATTAAGCCAAACCCCAACAAAATGATGCCGATGGTTTTCAGGCGCTGTGTTTTTCCCACAAATAACAGTAACAGCCCAGCAAACATCAAGATGGGAATGTACAGTTCAATATTAAGGGAGATGATCTGCGCCCCGACTGCTGTACCAATGTTAGATCCCAGTACCACACCGAGGGATTGCACGAAGTTCAGTACGCCAGCACTTACCATCGCGATTACCATGATGATTGTCACCGACGAGGACTCTAGCAGCGTTGTTGCTACTGCTCCAGTTAACACACCAGCAAAGCGATTTGTGGTACATTTGCTCAGAAAATTTTTCATGCGCTCTGTCCCTAGGTCTTCTAGTCCTTCAGACAGACGGGTGACACCGAAGATAAACAGCACTAAACCCGCCAACGCGCCCATCGCCATTTTGAAGAAGTCAATGACACCCTCTTTCTCTTTTTCTGAGTCTCCGGGTGGAGGGGGAGCCTGAGCAATGTTAAATTGGACAGTTGCTAGTACACTTTCAGGCGCGATACTTTCTTGGAGTGGCTTTGCCAACGCCTGGACAATGCTAATCTCTGAGGAAAGTGAGCCGACTATTGGTAAGTGCCCCAAAAGAGAGGGGTAGAAAACTAACGTGATAACAAAGAAAGCAATACTCAAAAATTTGAGGAATTTCTTATTGAGTCTTTTCAAAACAAACACAGTTACTCCTTGAGATTTCTACGTTTCTCTTCGGTAAATACGTGTATCCATATCCACACATAGAGTTACACAGGTGTTGTGCTTACTAAAAACAGATACACTCAAGATAGTATTGCTATAACTTTTACAAGCAAATTTCTTACTACAATAGTTATACAGAAGAGTTAAAGCTTGATTAATTCAAGGTTATGTTATGCAAATAATATCAAGTTTGGTTGAATAGTGTTTAATAATACAAGTATGTATTTAACAGTTGCGATCGCCTAGGACTTACGCATTGACAAAAATTCGGCTTATTATTCTTCGGTCTTGACACAATAGAAAAGCAATCGAACCTTTTGAAGAATATCAGCCATTTATCAAATTAATGGATACCTTGGGGGATAACACGCTACTCGGTGCGAGAGTTGGAGCGTTGTTTACAATGTTGGTGAAATCCTCCTTTGCTACGGTTGCGATTATTGTGACTTCGGTTAGTCAAGGCTTAATCTCGTTATCGGCAGGCATAGCATTGATGCTGGTGGGGAAGTTGGTACATGTGCTGATACACTCTTTGCGATGATTGGATGCGATCGCCCAGCAATGCGAACTGGTGTGTTTAATTTTCAATAGACCTATGAGCAAAAGTCATACGTTATATGGAAGAAGTAGGTGAGAGCGGGCAACATATATGACCTATCAACAGGTAAAACAGCTCAAAACTGAAGAATTCAAACGGTTGTGTAGAGTGCGTCCGGAGACTAATACTTGCGATGGTGGAGGTAGTACCAGAGCGATCGCCATCATTTTTACTCAAACTGTCCCAATGTCGCTTTGAACGGCCCAGAGCGATCGCTACTAATCGCTCTGAAGTGCGATGGGCTTTCGCCCCGCCGGAGGCGATCGCAAAATTTCAAGCAGATACGGTGAGTGGGATGCCCGCAGCCTTCCATTCTCCTGCAAAGACGCTACGCGATCCGTTGATGGTATCGCCCAAGCTGAAGAGATTGCTAAGACAAAACTGGCTGGAATGTAAAGCGATCGCTTCGGCCGTAGCACCTTGGGATTTCTGGAAGCAACCGGAGCGGGCGATAAGCAAGTCAAGGTGTTACACTGCACAACTCGCTTTCAAAGAAAAAAGACGATAAATTAATAACTCAAAAAATTTGGTCGATTTTCATTTATTTGAACTAAATTTCCTTCAATAAGTCGAAGATGTGACATCTACTTAATTAACAAAGTCGCGCCACATCCCAGTCATCGAGTAGGAATCACTAATTTGAATTGGGCAAAATTCCTGAAAACCGTACCGTTTGTAAAATGAGATATTACGAGAATTAGAAGACACAAGATAACAACCAAATTTTTTTGTATCGGCATAATTCAGAACTGGTTTTAACAAACTCTCGCCAATTCCTTTTCCCCGTGCTTCTGGTTTCAGAGCAATAAAAAACACTTCGCAATGGGGAGCTTCGGGTTCGCTCGCACCAACTTTTTTGATTAGTTCTTCAAAACGTTTTCCCGATTCCCAACCGCAAAAATCCGATATCGTCGAAATAATTTCAGTCAGAATTTGTTCAAATTGCTCGTTAAAAATTTCTACTTCCGCAGGATACCAAATACAGGCTCCTTGTTCCTCTGGCGCAGTAATAATTTCACCTCGCTCCATTGCATCAGTTACGAATAGCTCAAAGAATGCATTTAAAGCCTGGAATTTATTCGCATTTTCACCAAAAATCAAGGCAAAACTAGGGTCATCAATAAAACCCTGTGTCAAAATTTGTGCGGTTTTTTGAATTTGTGTCTGAGAATGTTTCAACATCAGATTATGACCTCTGTTGATATTTTTTGCTTAAGATTCCCTACAAAGATTATAACCGTTCACAGAATTTCCAAACGTTACTAGGCTCTTATGCAAGCGACTCACTAGAAAACGTAGTTGAAGCCAAAATATACGTCCAAAACTTCCCTGTAGTTGGACATTATCTAAAACTTAAAAATATATTTTGTCAATACGTCTAAATATATAGATTAAGTTTATCAATAATGAAAATTATCGTATACGCCAGGGGCAGCAATCAAATAGTTAGACTTTTGCCGACTATGCCCGAAGCGTTCACGAAGTGGCGGCTTCCGCATCGCGGCAAGACTCTTCAAAAGTACTGTAAGTTTAGCGATACAAGCACCTTGAACGTAGTTCCATCAAAGTTTTGCCCGCTTCATAAAATGCTCGTTTTACCTTGCGTTCTAGAAAAAGGCGATCGCTTTGCTTATCAAAAGCTAACTCCGTAATTTCACTGTATTAAATTATTATATTTTATATATAAATGTTGTTAATATTTAATATCGTAATGTAGGAAAGTCAAGCCGCACAAGGAAAACTTATTAATTTTATTCCAGTACTCTAATAATTAACAATCTAGAAATTTAGCCTTTTACTTCTATATATGTTGTATATTATACTTAAAAAGTATTATGATACTTATTGTATAAGCAATTATATCCTTCCAATCAAATATACTTCCTAAAGCAACAGCTAAAATCTTATTATTTTGCAATCCCAATTTATTTACAAAATGAAAATATTGGAAATTTTCAATAATACAAGAGAATGCTAAAACTGATAAAGCGATAATGGATGAATGTATATTCAAAAAAGCTCTGACAAAGCAAGAAATTAATATAACTACTAAAATATCACCCATAAAAGGACGGATAAAACTATCATTTAGAAAAATTGCAATACATATCTCTATTAAAAATAGTATAAGTGTGAAGTATAAATATTTTTTGTTGAAGGTAAACATAGCAATAGATAGCGTTCAATAAATATCTGTTTGACTATGGCATATAATATTTATGCTGCCTTACGAAAAAGTAACTTCAACACCAATTTGTAGTATCGCTTACACTTAGAACAAAAAGTTGAGCGTGCATTTTATCAAGCTGGTAATGCCTTAGAAGAGTTACACAAGGAAAAGAGGACAAAGCCATATTTGACACCCGTGCAAGAGAAAGTTCTTGCTGTTATTGAGCAGGAATATGGCATCAAGTAAGGGTTATTTGCTTGCATGGTAGAAATATAGGCATCGCTCTGCAGTTTTAATCCCTAGTAGTGCGATCGCAAAATTTCAAGCAGACATGGTGAGTGCGAGCGCTCTGAAATTCTGGGTGCAGTCAGTCAACTATTTGGTCAATCGGTCAAAAGTAAATATATTTAAAGATTTGTTCGCCCACCTTTCCAATTTGCGGCTGTTACGCAGTTTGTTTAGGCGATCGCACGTTCATAAACGCCTGGGGGTGTGTGCTGTTAATTATGAGCGCCCTTGGAATTACAGAAAAGCATATCGATAAACTTACTCTCTTGAGCGATCGCTTAACTAAACTCCAGTTGCAACGTCTGAAGTATTCCACCCTGACCCCCTTGTGCTAGATAATGGTGACGGTGTTGAAAAGAGGTAGAGAAGATACCGTTGGCAACTTTTGACTCTTTTGATGATAAGACCCATTAATTAGTTTTCAGTGAGGGCAGCATCAGGCTTTTTAACTTTTGTAGTTCATTTGCCAACATGAAAAGAGCTGCTTCAACCCTAAAAAATGAATTGAGGAAACATGACTTTAGTAACTCACCGTTTCATCGAAACCAACGGCATCAAGATGCATATTGCCGAACAGGGGCAAGGTCGATTGGTCATCTTGTGTCACGGCTTCCCAGAATGTTGGTACTCCTGGCGGCATCAGTTACCGGCATTAGCTGAAGCTGGGTTCCACGCGGTAGCACCAGACCAGCGCGGCTATGGACAGACCTCAAGACCGGAACCAATTGAGGCATACCATATTTTACAGTTGGTTGGTGATATTGTTGGTCTGGTTCATGCGCTGGGTGAGGAGCAAGCAATCATTGTTGGACACGATTGGGGTGCGCCTGTTGCCTGGCATTGTGCCCTACTCCGTCCAGACATCTTCCACGCTGTCTCTCTGCTGAGTGGGCCCTATGCACCCCGCAGTTGGTCAGACATTCGACCGACAGAAGCAATGAAGTTGATGGCAGGCGAGCAGGAATTCTATCAGCTGTACTTTCAAGAACCAGGTAAAGCTGAGGCGGAACTAGAGTCTGATGTTCGCGCTACCATACGTGCAATTCTCTACTCCGCCTCAGGAGATGCACCACCAGAAAAACGCTGGCGCGTCCTATTTAACAAGTCGGAGAAGCCAATAGACACAAGTAACGTACCGGAGCAACTTCCGGCTTGGTTAACAGACCAGGATATCGACTTTTTCACCTCTGAGTTTGAGCGGACTGGTTTCCGGGGCGGGTTGAACTGGTATCGAAACATTGATAGAATGTGGGAACTAACACCGTTTCTTAGCGGCGCAAAGCTGCGCCAGCCAACATTGTTTGTGGCGGGAGAAGCAGATCTAGTGATCACAATGTACCGTCAAGCATTCGACACCCTAGAGGAAAACGTGCCCAACCTGAAGCAGAAGGTATTGCTACCAAAGGCTGGTCATTGGATTCAGCAAGAACGCCCAGTTGAAGTTAATAAATTGCTCATCGAGTTTCTAACAAACCTCCAAATCGACAAGTCGATTACCTAAAAGTTCAACTAGTCCTATCATGTGCTTGTTGGATATAGCCAAAAATGTAGACATCCCAAGATGTACGCTCCGAACTCGCGCTTCGAGCGCCATTAATGTGGGGATGTTTCCCGCCGCAGCCAACTTTCTATAAGACGTGGCAGGACTTTGGACGAGAGTGTTATTGCTCCTGAAGTACGCAGATGAGGGAACCGACGCCTATATAAAAAGTGTGATGAGGCGCACATAACTCTAACAGCAAGCTAATGGCGAGTGTGCCAATATTACTTATTACTGGTCGTGTGGCTGCTGCGATCGCCTGAGAAATCATGCAACAGTGCCATCAAAGCGGGAACTACAGTTGGAGTCAAAATAGTGGAAAACGCTAACCCTCCAGTTAAAGCAATTCCTAGACCTTGATATAGTTCAGATCCCTGTCCTGGAAAGATTGCCAGCGGGATCATACCCAAGACGCTGGTGCCTGCGGACATAAAGATGGGACGGAGGCGATCGCGAGTAGCATTGTAGAGCGATTCATCGTACTTTTGCCCCTCCTCCTGAAGTTGTAGCACTCGCTCCACAATCAAGATGGCGTTATTCACCACTACTCCAGTCAAAATCAAAAACCCCAATCCGGTAATCATATCCAAGGGCACAATCACGCCAGGAATCCAGTTGGCAATAACCAGACTGAGCAATGCTCCGGTTAAACCCATTGGTACGGTTGTCATAATCACTAGCGGATAGAGAAATGAACGATAAAGGGCAACCAGTAGCAAATAGGTAATAATCAGCGAAAATACAAAGGCAGAGGCAAGTTGCCCCACAGTTTCGGAAAGGCGATCGGCAGATCCAGCCAGTTCCACACGAAATTCCGGCGGCAATTTGCTTCGTAATGGTGTCAAGATTTTACTCTCGGTCTGATTGACAAGTTGTCCTAATGGTGCATCAGGAGTCAGGCTGACGGTTAGAGTGGTAGAGCGTTCTAAATCCACATGATTAATCACACCTGGACCAGTTGTTTCCTCCACAGTTGCCACATCTGCAAGCTGAACTTGTCCCCCTTGAGCAGTAGTCATTGATTGCTGACTATTCTCTGTTAAGAGCACTTGAGGAATTTGAGAACTGTACAGCGACAACTGGCGTAACTGTTCCGGTGTTTTGACAAAGACATTTTGTAACTGCACAGTCACATCTAGTTCTTCTTTGCCATCGACAAACTCAGAAGCAAAACGTCCTCCCAGCGCCGCTTCGACCATCGCCCCGACTTCTGATTCTGACAAACCCACTTCCGAAAGTCGGGCGCGGTTGGGAATGACTTGCAGTTGGGGAGCGCCGTTAATTGAGTTAGAGCGAGCATTGGCAACTCCCGGCAAGGCTGAGATTTGTTGAGTCAACTGTTGCTCTAGCTGCCAAAGTTGTTGCAGGTCTGGTCCAACGATCTGCACCTCAAACGATTTACCCGGATCGTTGAAGATGGGGAACCGGATCGGAAACATAAATTTATAACCCGGATAGCCAAAGCTTTGAAGAGTTAAGCGTTGTACCATCTCCGCCAGCCCGCCGCCGGTAGCCGATTCTGGCTTCAGGCTGATGCCAATTCCGCGAAACTGCGGAAAGTGGACAAAAAATGTGTTGGCGATTTCAGATTGCTGTTTAAGGAATCCTCTGGCAGGCACAGACAGTTTGACTGCCTCTGGGACACTGGTTCCGGGAAATGTCTCAGTCAACCAAAAGACAAAATTGAGGTTGCCTTCTGGTAAATAGTCTGCTGGAGGCAGCAAGAAAATACTGGAAGCCAGCAGCACAATCGGAATGGACAGCAACGCCAACCTGCGCTTGAGCCGACGCGGACCTAACGCCCAACCTACCGTTGCCAATAAAAAGCTTTCTAACTTGCTTTGCAGTCGTCGAAACACGAACGAAGTCTGCATGACCGATCGCTCCAACCAGTTGCCGCTAGCTTGCATCTGTAGTTGAGAATCACTAGATCCTAATTGAAACGTTTGCTGTGCTTCTGCTGGGTTGAGAAACAGACTCGCTAACATCGGCAGCAACGTCAATGATGCAAACATCGATAAGACAGCAGCAGCGGTAATTGTAATTGCCATATCGACAAACAACTGTGAGACTTCACCGGTCACCAGCACCAGCGGCGCAAATACTGCCACGTTTGCCAATGTTGCCGCCAAAATTGCCCCGCCGACTTCTTGGGTACCGTCGATCGCCGCTTGCAGGCGACTTTTCCCCTGCTGCATGTGGGTAAAGATGTTTTCAACCACGACGATCGCGTTATCGACTACCATCCCTGCCGCAAACCCCAACGCCGCCAAACTGATGATGTTGAGCGATCGCCCCAGCACTGCACTGACGGTGAACACTACAATCATCGCAATCGGAATGCTAATGGCAACCACAACAACGGTGCGGAGCGAACCCAAAAACAACAGCAATACTGCGATCGCCAACACTCCACCCGTAATTAAGTCGCCCCGCACGTTGGACACCGACTGGTCAATGTACGTACTTTCATCGTAGGTAACATCAAACTCCACCCCTTTACCCTGGCGATCGAACTGTGCTTGCAAATTTGCTAATGTGGTTCGGACTCCCTTAGACACTTGCGGCACATTTGCTCCCACCCGCCGGATGATGCCAACCCCAGCAGAAGGGGCATCGTTGAACAGAAATGCACTGTCCTCGAACTTACGCCCCATTTCCACCTCAGCGACATCGCCCAGATAGACTGTTCCGGCATCGTCGCGCCGCAGGACAAAGGTTTTGAGTTGATCTAACTTTTGCGCTCGGTTGACTGTTCGCACCTGATATTCGCGTTTTCCTAGCACCAACGGACCGCCCCGGATATCGCGATTATTGGTTCTTAGCGTGTCGGTGATGTTAGTGAGGGTAAGATTGCGATCGCTTAAAGCTTTCGGATCGACTAATATCTCCACTTCCCGTTCCTGTCCGCCGAAAATAAAGAACCGACTCGTCCCTTCTACTCGTCGCAGTGCCGGTTCAATCACTTCGTCAATCAGGTCGCGGTAGCGGTTAGGGTCAGTTTGATAGCCCGGTTTTGGCTTTAGCACGATCCACATCATCGGGTTGTTGTTGCCGCTAGCAACCTGCACATCCGACTCGCCTGCTTCCTCTGGTAGCTCTTCCACCTGCTGTAATTTGTTCAGCACATTCACTAAGCGGGCATCGACATCGGTGCCCCAGTCAAACTTGATTGTGATGGTGCTAACCCCTGATAAACTTTGGCTGGTAATTTCCTCAACGCCTTCGATTTCCTCCAACACATCTTCAATCGGACGAGTAATCAAATCTTCTACTTCTGCGGGGGCTGCACCGATGTAGGGTGTGGTAATCGTAATTTCTGGGCGATCGCCTCCTGGTTGTAGTTCCAAAGGCAATCTGAACAGGGCGATCAACCCAAACATCGCCAACAAACAGAATAAAACAAAGGTGCCATGCCGCCAACGGATAGACGTTTCAATGAAGTTCATGATTATTGGTTTGTGTTTTGTTCAACAACCTGCACAGCCGCTCCAGGCATCAGCGCTTCACTGCCCCGCACCACGACGGGTTGCCCGACTCGCAACTGACTGCTAGAAATCGCCATTGTTTCGCCCATATCAACGATTAATTTCACCTTCACCTCTGCTGCTTTGTTATCGGCAACGGTGTAAAGCAGCCAAGTTTCATCGCGCCGAACCAGAGCATCGCGGGGAACGACAAAGCTAGATGGATCGACCTGCAACTGTAGCTCTGCGGCGATCGCCATTTTGGGCAACAAATTCTGGGGTGGATTCTGCAATCGCACCCGTACCATTTGCCGCCGTGATGCTGCATTGGCAACCGGAACCACGCTGCTAATCCTGGCGCGTCTGCGCCAGTTGGGAATAGCACGAGCAGTCAGTTCTACAGGCAAACCGGGGGTGACGCTGCCGCTGAGTTGCTCTGGTAATTCCAGAAAGACATCCAACTCGTTGCTATTCACCAGCGTTAGCACCGGATCGTTACTCTCAACTAAATCGCCCATACTCACGTCCCGCGATCGCACAATTCCACCTGCCAATGCTTTGACTTGAGTCCGTGCTAAAGTCAGTTGTGCTTGATTGACCGCAGATACTGCGGCGGCGACGCTGGCTTGTTGAGCGGCAATTTCTTCACGGGTAGGACCTGCGGTGGCTTCCGCCAGAGCCGCTTCTACTTTCAAGCGTTCGGCTCGTGTCGCATCCACCATAGCTTTTTCCTCTAATAGTGCCTTCTCACTGATTGCCCCTGCTGCCACCAACTCTTGGTAACGTTTGAGATTCTGCTGCGCCTCTCGCTCTCGCGCTTGGACAGAGCCGAGTTCGGCTCGACGCTGGGAAATGATTTCCGGTCGGGTGCCTACTTCCAGACGCGCCAGTTCGCTGCGCTCCTGCGTCAGCTTTGCCCGTGCTTCTGCCAATGCTAGCTGCTGATCTGCATCGTCTAATGTGGCAATTGTCATTCCCGGCATGACGCGATCGCCCACCTCTACAAAAACCCGCTTCACCGTCCCTGCTGTTTGGGTGCGGAGCGTGGCGCTTTTAGTTGCCTCAACTTGCCCTAATAACTGGATGCGTCTAACGCCTTCGCCTCGTTTCAAGGCAACGGTTTCCACTGGAGTTGGCGGCAGTCCTTGAGCCATTTTAGAGGGCGCAGGGGCACTAGCGGTAGTAAATGTCCGCCAAACAACCACACTGCCACCCAAGAATAGCAGGAGTGCTAGCAGCCCAAGCTGCAATCGGTTTAGGCGGCGCGATCGCGCTGAAGGTTTTGGTGATAAATCCTGGGGTTCAGAAGTTTTCATAGTTAACGAAGCACCTCTGATTAGGTACGTGGATGAATTATACTCGTTATCGGATCGAGCATGACTTTAGATATGTTCTGCCCAGTCAGGAAACTCCGGTAATAACGCATAAACCCAGACAATCCCGTGGATCGATGCATGTAAATGAACCCGCACTGAATAAGCATTACTCAGTATACAGCGGGCATCAACCTTTACAGCGTGGCTAAAAGCAAATACTGCTGCTGCAACCGCCTGTGCCGCCCTGAGGGCGGTGCGGTTTGAATTTTCAGATGACATGACGGAGACTTTTTGGTTTGTAGCATGTGACTAATAGCAAGCAAACTATCTTTTGGCAATTATACTACTAATAATACAAATGTAGTTTAGCAACTAATTTGCCTATTGACCCAAAGTTGATGTGCGATTCGTTGTTAGCCGAATCCTGGTAACCAGTCCAGACATAAGCTAACCAGCCAGAAATGGTTGAACTCCAGACAGGATGGAGGTGCAAGCCCTCCCCC
>NZ_JBPAOH010000182.1:0-14358 GCF_050875635.1 Tolypothrix sp. VBCCA 56010 | reverse complement strand
TGCTTCAACGCGGGAAACCCGCGCAACGCACTGGCTCCCCTTGTCCCCCACTCCCCACTCCCCCACTCCCCCACTCCCCCACTCCCCCACTCCCCCACTCCCCACTCCCCACTCCTCCACTCAAGAACATTCCCGACTTCTACCTATAGAAGGAGGATAAAACCTGAACCATAGATAAATGCGTAAAAAGCTTAACCCGTTGTAAGGTAAACGTAATTTAACAAAATTTATTATATTTGCTCGTAGTGTCGCACAATGTACTTTACTCGCTCCCAAATAAAATTTTATGGGATTGCTATTCTAGCTGTAGTCTTGGCATTAGTGATGATACTGATGTTAGATCCTTGGCTGGCGATGACCCACAGCTATCTTGTACTATTTTTTGGGGCAGTGATGGTCAGCGCTTGGTATGGTGGTATAATGCCGGGATTGCTAGCGACTTGTTTGTGTGTAGTTGTTAGCGGTTACTTCTTTGTTTTTGCTACCGAGTCACTTGACCTTGATTTGTCGAATATTACACGGTTGAGCTTATTTTCCTTGCAAGGGACACTCATGAGTGTATTATGCGGGGCGGTACATAAGTATAAGACAGAAGTTCAGGCGAGTATGCGATCGCTCGCTAGCAGCGAACAACGTTGTCGCTCTATTCTAGATACTACGAGTGAGGGAATTTGCATTCTTGACGCAGAAGCGCAAACTGAATATGTAAATCAGAGTTTAGCGCAGATGTTTGGCTACACTCGTGAGGAAATGTTGCAGCGTTCCATCTTTGATTTTATCGATGAGTCGCTTCATGCGGAAGCAAGAATACACATCGAACAGCGTCAACCAGGAATTAAACAGCAATTTGATTTTCGCTTTTTACGTCAAGATAAATCAGATTTGTGGGCGATCGCCTCAATCAATCCTATCTTAAATCAGCAAAATGAGTTTATCGGCTCATTAATCATGCTGACTGATATTAGCGATCGCAAGCAAACCGAAGAAGCTTTGATTGTAGCAGAAATGCGATTTGCCAGTTTAGCAGAGAATGTACCGGGAGTAATTTGTCAATATCGTCAAGATCCTCAAGGCATAGGTAAGTTTCTTTATATTAGTTCGGGTTGCAGCGAGCTTTATGAAATTGACTCGGAAAGAATTAGGCAAAATCCTCACTTAGCATGGCAACTAATTCATCCTGACGATTTGAAAGACTTGAGACAATCTTTGATTGATTATGCTGCCACCGGAGAACAATGGCGGCATGAGTGGCGAATTATTACACCTTCCGGCAAAATAAAATGGTTGCAAGGAACAGCTCGTTCGCAACAACAACCAGATAAAACTGTTTTCTGGAATGGGGTAATACTAGATATTACGGATCGCAAGCGTACTGAAGCCAATTTTAGACGCATATTTGAGTCTAACATGATTGGGATGAAATTCTGCACGGGCGATCGCGAAATTACATTAGCGAATCAGGCATATCTTAATATTATTGGTTACACCCAAGAAGATTTACAAGCAGGTCGCCTGAAGTTGTCAGAAATAACACCACCAGAATATCAATATTTAGAAGAGCAAGCTAGAGCGGAAATTCGTCAACAGGGTACTTGTACTCCCTACGAAAAAGAATATATACGTAAAGATGGTTCGCGAATTCCGGTGCTAATTGGTGGAGCCAGATTAGATGATGGTACTGAAGGAGAGATTTACTTTGTTGTCGATATAAGCGACCGCAAATTATTAGAAAATCAACTTCGGCAACAAGCAGCAGAATTAGACAGTGCAAATCGTGCCAAAGACCAATTTTTAGCCGTTCTTTCCCACGAACTGCGTACCCCACTCACCTCAATTTTAGGCTGGACACAGATATTTCTAACCCGCAATTTAGATGAAAAAACCAAAAATTTAGGGTTGGAAACAATCGAGCGCAATGCTCGCTTGCAAAAACAACTAATAGAAGATTTACTGGATATATCGCGGATTTTGCAAGGTAAACTGCGTTTGAATGTTTGCCCGATGAATCTGGTAAACGCGATTGAAGGTGCAATCAGAAGCGTGCGATCGTCTGCTGAGGAAAAGTCAATTAATTTAGAGTTTGCGTTGGGTAGCTTGCCGATAGGCATCGCTCCCAATCACATGTATGAAAATACAGATTATCAGTTTGAGCCAGTCATTGAAAGTGCAGACTCATTACAAAATGATGGCAACCTTACCCAGACAAATTATGATTCTCATCAGCCAGAATATCTACCCACTTTAAAATTACCAGAAACACAAGCCGCAACGCCGATTTCCGCAGATAATCTGCATTTAACAGATACCAAGCTGACATCTCAAATTCATCCCAAATTCTGGGTTTCCGGTGACTCCAACCGCTTGCAGCAAGTAGTGTATAACCTCCTCTCGAATGCTATCAGGTTCACACCAAAAAAAGGACGCATAGAAATTACACTCTCAGTAATGGGGAATGGGGAATGGGGCATTGGGCATGGAGGACAAGGAGGACAAGGGGGACAAGGGGGACAAGGAGACAAGGAGACAAGGAGACAAGGGGACAATTCTTTCTCCCCATCCCCCCCTCTCCCCATCCCCCCATCTCCCTCCTCTCCCCCCTCCCCCCCTCCCCCCCATCCCTATGCTCATATTACAGTCAGGGACACGGGTATAGGAATTAGTCAGGAATTTCTGCCTTATGTGTTCGATCGCTTTCGTCAAGCTGATAGCAGTATCACCCGCAAATTTGGCGGATTAGGTGTTGGATTAGCGATCGTCCGTCATATCGTCGAAATGCATAACGGAACAGTCATTGCTGAAAGTCCCGGTGAAGGACAAGGGGCAACCTTTACCGTCAATTTACCACTTTTGCCAGGGACTAGGGACTAGGGACTGGGCAATGGGCAATGGGCAATGGGCAATGGGCAATGGGCAATGGGCAATGGGAGATTTTTCCATGCCCTATGCCCTATGCCCCATGCCCTATGCCCAATTCCCAATGCCCAATCCCCAATGCCCAATGCCCCATCCCTATAAATCCCTCCTTGGGCGGAAGTAATTAAAGACTTGCAGCCAACACACTAAAGCTAAGGAATACTAAATGCTTATTATATGGAAAGTTTGGATCTGCCATCTGATTCACAAGTTGAACATATTTTGGTTGTTGATGATACACCTGATAACTTATTCTTGATTGAGACAGTTTTGCAGGCAGAAGGATATCAAGTAGAAGTTGCTGATAATGGGCAGGATGCTCTTTCTATGATTGAAGCAGAACCCCCGGCTTTGCTGCTGTTGGATGTGATGATGCCAGGAATGCATGGTTATGAAGTGGTTCAATGCATTCGGCAAAACAGTAATTTGCCTTTTATTCCAATTATTCTGATTACAGGCTGCGAACAACTAGATACATCTGAGCAATTCGATGTTGCAGTAGAAGGTTTTATCTGTAAGCCAATTGACTTTGATGAATTGCTCAACCAGGTAAGTACCATTTTAGCAATGAAAGATTCTTCAGCTAACGCCTTTGCAAATCAGCGATTAGCAAGTTAATTCTCTCGGCAACATCAGCTTTGCCTTCCGCTTGGGCATCGCGCAGAAAAATATCTATAATAAACCAGCGACACAAATCAGCATCTATCTTCACTAAATTTAAGATAACGTCGTTAATCACTTCACACATTAAGTAGTCCGGCAGACGATGCAACTCGTCTCGAATCATCAGCACATCATCAAGTTCTTGTGTCTGGTTTGCCATCACTACAGCTTTGACTACAGCTTCCACTAAATTGTTTAAATGAGCTTTCAGACCTTTCAAATTTTCGTCCTGGGGTTGGTCTTCCAAGTTATTCCTCCAAAGGGGGCAGGGGGGAAGGGGGAAGGGGGGCAGGGGATTTATGATTTATATTATTACAGTAGGCGAAAAACGGCTTTGTGACTTGCTGTTAAAATTAGGTTTCACTCTCTGAAACGAAAAAGCAAATTCACAGTTGGGAGTAAGTAGGGATAATTCATGAATTATCCCTACGAAAATGAAGGAACTACGCCGGTTTAAAGCGTAAGTCCTAAAATTATCGAAAAACCATAACACCCGAACTAAAATTCAAATATCTGCGTAAGATGTATATTTAATCATCTATCTTAGGATAGATTAATTATCAACTTGCCTCAACCTTAGGTAGAAGCGGATATTGGCTTCTAGATTGCATAATGCTCAATATATTACTTTTGGTATTAACCAATAGTATGGCATCAGGGTATTTGCTTGCTATCTAACTCAGAGGCTTGTTAGTGTCCGAGCTAATAAGGAATATTTATTAAAAATAAAGCGATGACAACACAAATAGCAAACGATACAGATAATCTTGACCTCAAGCAACTTTTAAGAACTTTAGCAGAGGTAAAAAAAGGAAATTTTTCTGCACGGATGCCGCTAGATCATACTGGTATAGGAGGAAAAATCGCTGACACCCTCAATGATATCATCGATATGAATGAGCGGATGGCAGCTGAATTAGAACGTGTCAGCAATGTTGTCGGTAAAGAAGGTAAAATTAACGAGCGGGCAACGCTGGGAAATGCTAAAGGTTCTTGGAAAGCTGCGGTTGAGTCAGTTAACACGTTAGTTACAGACTTGGTGCAACCGACAGCGGAGACAGCGCGGGTAATTCGGGCAGTAGCGAATGGAGATTTATCGCAAGCGATCGCCACGGAAACTCAAGGTAGACCTTTGCAAGGCGAGTTTCTGCAAACTGCCCAAATTGTCAATAAAATGGTAGATCAACTCAACTCCTTCGCCTCCGAAGTAACGCGGGTAGCAAGGGAGGTGGGAACCGAAGGAAAATTAGGCGTACAAGCACAAGTTCCAGAAGTAGCGGGTACGTGGAAAGACTTAACTGATAGTGTAAACTTGATGGCAGGCAACTTGACCGATCAAGTGCGGAATATTGCCGAAGTAACAACCGCAGTCGCTAACGGTGACTTATCGAAGAAAATCACCGTCAACGTCAAAGGCGAAATTTTAGACTTGAAAAACACCATCAACACGATGGTAGATCAACTCAATTCCTTCGCTTCAGAAGTAACGCGGGTAGCAAGGGAGGTGGGAACCGAAGGTAAATTGGGCGTACAAGCTGATGTACGCGGTGTCGCGGGAACTTGGAAAGACCTGACTGATAGTGTCAACTCGATGGCAGGCAATTTGACAGCACAAGTCCGCAATATTGCGGAAGTAACAACGGCAGTAGCAAATGGTGACTTATCCAAGAAAATCACCGTCAACGTCAAAGGGGAAATTTTAGACTTGAAAAACACCGTCAACACGATGGTGGATCAGTTAAACTCCTTCGCTAGTGAAGTCACCAGAGTGGCAAGGGAGGTGGGTGCAGAAGGCAAACTCGGCGGACAAGCAGAAGTTAGAGGTGTGGCGGGTACGTGGAAAGACTTAACTGAATCGGTTAACTTTATGGCAGGAAGTTTAACCGGTCAAGTGCGTAATATTGCAGAAGTGACAACAGCGGTGGCAAACGGTGACTTATCGAAGAAAATTACCGTTGATGTCAAAGGCGAAATTTTGGAGTTGAAAAACACCATTAACACGATGGTGGATCAGCTTAATTCCTTTGCCTCGGAAGTAACGCGGGTAGCGCGGGAAGTGGGAACTGAAGGGAAATTAGGGGCACAAGCTGAAGTTAGAGGTGTGGCAGGAACTTGGAAAGATTTGACTGATAATGTCAACTTGATGGCAGGGAATTTGACAGGACAGGTGCGTAATATTGCAGAAGTTGCCACAGCGATCGCTAAAGGGGATCTTTCCAAAAAAATCACCGTCGATGTCAAAGGGGAAATTTTAGAGTTAAAAAACACCATCAATATTATGGTGGATCAACTTAACTCGTTCGCGTCGGAAGTAACGCGGGTAGCGCGGGAAGTCGGTTCCGAAGGAAAACTCGGCGGACAAGCTGATGTGCGTGGTGTAGCGGGTACGTGGAAAGATTTAACTGATAGTGTAAACTTCATGGCGGGTAGTTTAACTTCCCAAGTGCGAAACATCGCGGAAGTGACAACCGCTGTAGCAAATGGTGACTTGTCGAAGAAAATCACCGTCGATGTCAAAGGGGAAATTTTAGAGTTGAAAAACACCGTCAACACGATGGTAGATCAACTCAACTCCTTTTCTAGTGAAGTAACGCGGGTAGCGCGGGAAGTTGGTTCCGAAGGTAAGTTAGGCGTACAAGCCGAAGTGCGGGGCGTAGCGGGTACGTGGAAAGACTTAACTGACAGTGTAAACTTCATGGCTGGTAGTTTGACTGCACAAGTGCGAAATATTGCGGAAGTGACAACCGCAGTCGCAAATGGTGACTTGTCGAAGAAAATCACCGTCGATGTGAAAGGGGAAATTTTAGAGCTGAAAAACACCATCAATACAATGGTGGATCAGCTGAACTCCTTTGCCTCGGAAGTGACGCGGGTTGTTAGGGAAGTGGGAACTGAGGGTAAGTTGGGTGTACAAGCATATGTGCGGGGTGTTGCCGGAATTTGGAAAGATTTGACCGATAATGTCAACTTAATGGCAGGCAACCTCACAGGGCAAGTGCGAAACATAGCCGAAGTTGCGGGTGCGATCGCTAATGGTAATTTATCCAAGAAAATCACCGTTGATGTCAAAGGGGAAATTTTAGAGTTGAAAAACACCATCAACACGATGGTAGATCAACTGAGTTCTTTTGCATCAGAAGTAACTAGGGTGGCGCGAGAAGTCGGCACCGAAGGAAAATTAGGCGGTCAAGCCCAAGTTACAGGTGTGGCGGGCATTTGGAAAGATTTGACCGATAATGTTAACTCGATGGCAGGCAACTTGACAGCGCAGGTACGAGGTATCGCCAAAGTCGTCACCGCAGTAGCAAACGGTGACTTAAAGCGGAAACTGATGTTAGATGCCCAAGGAGAAATCGAAACGTTAGCTGATACGATTAATGAAATGATTGATACCTTGGCAACCTTCGCCGATCAAGTAACGACAGTAGCGCGAGAAGTGGGAATTGAAGGTAAACTGGGCGGACAAGCGAAAGTTCCGGGTGCATCAGGATTGTGGCGCGATTTAACAGACAACGTAAACGAACTAGCAGCGAATTTGACAACTCAAGTCCGGGCAATTGCCGAAGTAGCGATCGCCGTAACTAAAGGAGATTTAACACGATCTATTTCCGTGGAAGCGCAAGGAGAAGTAGCGATTCTCAAAGACAATATCAACCAAATGATCGCCAACTTGCGGGAAACAACCCAGAAAAACACCGAACAAGATTGGCTGAAAACCAACTTGGCTAGATTTACCCGCATCTTGCAAGGACAACGCGATTTAGAAACAGTCACCAAATTGATTTTGTCAGAATTGGCGCCCTTGGTGTCGGCTCAACACGGTGTCTTCTTCATGATGGAAGTTAGCGATAATCACCCATCCTTCTTGAAACTCCTCAGCAGCTACGCTTACCGCGAACGAAAAAACTTATCAAATCGTTTTCACTTAGGCGAAGGTTTGGTAGGACAATGCGCTTTAGAAAAAGAGCGAATTTTGCTGACTCATGTGCCGCAAGAATATATTAGAATTGGTTCTGGTTTAGGCGAAGCTTCGCCGATGAATGTGGTTGTCTTGCCTGTATTGTTTGAAGGACAAGTTACCGCAGTCATCGAACTTGCATCAATGCACCGCTTTAGTCAAATTCACCTGACTTTCTTAGACCAACTTACAGAAAGTATCGCGATCGTGCTGAACACCATCGCTGCGAGTATGCGGACCGAAGAATTACTCAAACAGTCGCAATCTCTCACCGAAGAACTGCAAAGTCAGCAAAAAGAACTTACCGATACCAACAAACGACTCGAACAACAAGCACAATCTCTGAAAGCTTCGGAAGACTTGCTAAAACGTCAGCAAGAACAATTGCAGCAAACTAACGAAGAGTTAGAAGAAAAAGCCGAACTTTTGGCGATGCAAAACCGAGAAGTAGAACGGAAAAATCGCGAAATCGAACAAGCGCGTCAAGCGATAGAAGAAAAAGCCGAACAACTGTCAATGACATCTAAATATAAGTCGCAGTTTTTGGCGAATATGTCCCACGAATTGCGGACACCTTTAAACAGTTTACTTATTCTTGCCCGACTGCTGGCAGACAATACCGAAGGCAACTTGACTAAAAAGCAAGTCGAATACAGCTACACGATTTACTCTGCTGGTAACGACTTGCTGGGATTAATTAACGACATTCTTGATTTAGCAAAAATCGAATCAGGTACAATGTCGGTGGAAATCGAGGAAACTTTATTTACCGACTTGCAAAATCATGTAGAAAGCACTTTTCGCTCAATTGCCCAAGATAAAAACTTAGAATTTCGCCTTCACTTTGACGATCGCCTACCCCGCGCTATTTACACCGACACCAAGCGACTGCAACAAGTTCTGAAAAACCTGCTGTCAAATGCTTTCAAATTTACTGAACAAGGTCATGTAAGTTTAAGTATATCAGTAGCCAGCCACGGTTGGAGCGCCGATGCCGAACTTCTCAACCGCGCTGGACGAGCGATCGCCTTTGCAGTTTCCGACACAGGTATCGGTATCGCATCCGACAAACAGCAAGTCATTTTTGAAGCCTTTCAGCAAGCAGACGGCAAAACTAATCGCAAGTATGGCGGCACAGGTTTGGGCTTGTCAATCAGCCGAGAAATCGCTCGCTTACTCGGTGGCGAAATTCGCTTAGTCAGCGAACTCGGTAATGGTAGCACCTTTATCCTTTATTTACCACAAACTTATTATCCGTCAGTAGAGGTGACAAAAAGACAAGGGGACAGGGAGAGTGGGGGAGTGGGAGAGGGGGGGACAAGGAGACAAGGAGACACGGAGACACAAAGACGACTTGGGGGAATTTCTCCCTCATCTCCCCCATCCCCCCATCCCCCCCTCCCCCCCTCCTCCCCACTCCCCACATTCAGCGAACAAGCACTCGCAGACGATCGGCAAAATATTCAAAGTGGCGATCGCACTCTTTTGATTATTGAAGATGACCTAAATTTCGCTCGGATTCTGCTGGATATGGCGCGGGAGCAGGGCTTTAAAGGAGTAATCGCATCCCGTGGCGATGTGGGTTTGGCAATGGCGCGAGAGCTACAACCAGCGGCGATTATGCTGGATATTCACCTGCCGGTGATGGATGGCTGGACAATACTCGATCGCTTGAAACACGATCCAGGTACTCGACATATTCCCGTCCACATCATGACATCTGATGAAGGACAATCTCGCAGTTTACAACAAGGAGCGATCGCCTTTTTGCAAAAACCCGTTAGCAGTCAAGCACTCTTCAAAGCCTTAAGCGATATTAAGCAATTTGTCGAACGTCCGGTTAAAAACTTGCTAATTATCGAAGATGACGACATCCAACGCAATAGCATCGCCGAACTGATTGGCAATAGTGATGTGGCTAGCACAGGTGTAGGTACAGGTGCAGCAGCACTCGCAGCACTAAAATCCGGTCACTTTGACTGCGTAGTGCTGGATTTGGGATTGCCTGATATGAGCGGAATTGAGTTGATCGAGCAGATTAAAGAAGAACCAAACTTAAATCATTTGCCGATCGTTATCTACACCGGCAAAGATTTGACACCCCACGAAGAAACTGAACTGCAACGAATTTCTAATACTATCATCGTCAAAGACGTGCGATCGCCCGAACGCCTTTTAGACGAAACCGCTTTATTTTTGCATCGCGTGCAAGCGAATCTGCCCGTTGCTCAACAAATGATGTTAGAACAAGTACGGCATCAAGATCCGGTGCTGGCAGGTAAAAAAGTCCTCATAGTCGATGATGACGTGCGGAATATCTTTGCCCTGACCAGTTTGCTGGAACGTTACCAAATGGAAATTCTTTACGCCGAAAATGGCAGAGACGGCATCACTATGCTGGAAAATAACCCCGACATTAACATTGTATTGATGGACGTGATGATGCCAGGAATGGACGGTTACGAAACAATGCAAGTTATTCGCGATATTGATGAATTTCAAAATATACCAGTGATCGCCTTAACTGCAAAAGCCATGAAAGGCGATCGCGAAAAATGCATTGAAGCCGGCGCCTCGGACTACATCACCAAACCCGTTGATACCGAGCAACTGCTCTCACTACTGAGAGTATGGTTGTATCGGTAAGAAATTGGGCAACGGGCAATGGGCAATGGGCAATGGGCATCGGTAATAATTCTTTTTCTAGTCCAAGCGTCCCTAGTCCCCATTGCCCCATGACGGCAGGTGCTCCAATGAGTGGAGACCCCAAGACCGCACTGCCTCCCCCATGCCCCATGCCCATTGCCCCATGTCCCCATTCAGATACCAGATAATGTTAAAGAAGTTCAAGATTGGTACAAAAATTGGAGCAAGTTTTGCTGTAAGTCTGGTATCTTTTACAGTCATTGGTCTACTTATTTATAGAAGTGCAACACAAACCATAGAGACTACCCGCTGGCAAACTCACACCTACGAAGTACTGGCAAACCTGGAAAATTTTTTTTCTACGCTTAAGGATGCGGAAACCGGACAGCGCGGTTATTTGATTACTGGGTCGGAAGATTACTTGCAACCGTATAATGCAGCGATTCCAGTACTTGAGACAAAAATTAATCAACTACGGAGGTTAACCGTAGATAACCCTAGTCAACAGCAACGGCTAGACACTGTAGAATCTCTCACACAGAAGAGAGTCGCCAGACTGAAAGAGGTTATTGAGATTCGGCGGACTAGAGGATCGGCAGGTCTTTCTCAAATAATTGGCAATAACAAAGGCAAGATCATCATGGATGATATCCGCGCTGTGGTTTCGGACATGTCTAATGAGGAATTAAGGTTATTGAAACTGCGTTCAGCGGCGGCGGATGCGGCGACGAAGCAAATGACTTACAGTATTGCCTTTGGTATCCCGCTTGACTTAGTTATTCTCACATTTATCGCCTTTTTTCTCAATCGCAACATTTCTCGACCGCTTGAGAAAGTCTCTCAGGTTGCAGAGAAAATAGCTGCTGGAGATTTAGACACAAGTGTAGCTACTGATAATCGTCGCGACGAAATAGGCATGTTGGCACAGACATTTAACAAAATGATTGCCAACTTGCGCTCAAAAAATCAGCAAACAGCAGAGCAAGATTGGTTAAAAACTAACTTAGCAAAATTCAGCCGAATTTTGCAAGGACAACGAAACTTAAAAACTGTTTCTCAACTCATACTCAAAGAACTCGCTCCTTTAGTCTCGGCTCATCATGGTGTATTTTACTTCATGACAACACACCAGGAGCAGCCAAGTTTAATACTTTTGGGGACTTACGCTTATCGAGAACGCAAGCATTTAGCAAACCGCTTTCAATTAGGTGAAGGTTTGGTAGGACAATGCGCTTTAGAAAAAGAGCGAATTTTGCTAACAGAAGTACCTTCCGACTACATTAAAATCAATTCTGGGCTGGGGGAAGCAACCCCGATGAATATTATTGTTTTACCTGCTATGTATGAAGAGCGAGTATTAGCTGTAATTGAACTAGCTTCATTTCAACGCTTTAGTGATATTCATCTGACTTTTCTCGACCAACTCAGCGAAAGTATTGGTATCGTCCTCGATAATATTAGTGCTTATCAACGCAGCGAAGAATTACTTGAGCAGTCGCGATCGCTTACCGAAGAGTTAAGAAGCCAGCAAGAAGAACTCGTACAAACTAACCAACAGTTAGAGGAACAAACCGAAACATTACAAAAATCCGATAAATTATTGCGACAGCAACAGCAAGATTTACAACAAAGCTACGAAGAGTTACAACAACTCAACGAAGAATTAGAAGAAAAAACCGAGTTACTAGCTCAACAAAAGCAGGAAGTAGAATACAAAAATCGCGAAGTAGAGCAAGCACGCCTAAATTTAGAAGAAAAAGCCACACAATTAGCCACGACTTCTAAATACAAGTCGCAATTTTTGGCGAACATGTCCCACGAATTAAGAACTCCATTAAATAGTTTATTGATATTAGCGCAAGTCTTATCTAGTAACAATGAAGGAAATCTGACACAAAGGCAGGTAGAATATAGCCAAACTATTTACTCTGCCGGCAACGATTTGCTATCACTAATTAATGAAATTCTCGACTTAGCAAAAATCGAGTCGGGAACAATGGAAGTAGAAGTAAAAGAAAGTTTTTTCAGCGAATTGCAAAGATATGTAGAATGGACTTTTCGTTCGATTGCTGAAGAGAAAAAACTAGATTTTCGCGTTCACTTTAATGAACAACTACCCCCTGCTATCTACACAGATCCAAAACGTCTTCAACAGTTGCTAAATAACTTGTTGGCAAATGCTTTTAAATTTACAGAACAAGGTCAGGTAAGTTTACAGGTGTCAGTTGTAACCGAAGGCTGGAGTCGCGACCAACAAAGCCTAAATAGTGCTGAATCTGTAATAGCCTTTGCAGTCAGCGATACTGGTATTGGCATTCCCCCAGAAAAACAGCAAGTGATTTTTGAAGCCTTTCAACAAGCAGATGGCACAACTAGCCGCAAATACGGCGGTACAGGTTTGGGCTTATCTATTAGCCGACAAATTGCCGAGTTATTAGGTGGCGAAATTCGCTTAGTCAGTCAAGTTGATTTAGGTAGCACCTTCACCCTTTATTTACCCCAAACATACTCTGCATCGGTGAGGGGACAAGAGGGATTAGGGAGAGTGGGAGACAAGGAGACAAGGAGACAAGGAGACAAGGCAGACAAGGGAGAATTTGCTCCCCCTGCTTCCCCTACCTCCTCATCTCCCCCATCTCCCCCATCTCCCCCACTCCCCCCCTCCCCCACTCCCCCCACTCCCACCGAGTCGGCAATTGAAGACGATCGCCAAAATATTCTTTGCGGCGATCGCACTCTTTTAATTATTGAAGATGACTTAAACTTTGCCCGAATATTACTCGATTTGGCACGCGAACAAAACTTTAAAGCGTTGGTGGCTTCTCGTGGTGATGTCGGTTTGGCAATGGCACAAGAATTTCAACCTGCGGCGATAATGTTAGATATCCGTTTACCCGTGATGGATGGTTGGACTGTACTCGACCGTTTGAAGCATGACCCTAATACACGTCACATCCCAATTCACATTATGACAGTTGAAGAAGGGCAAAAACGAAGTCTGCAACAAGGAGCGATCGCCTTTTTGCAAAAACCCATTACTAGTGAAGCACTTTTTCACGCTTTGAGAGATATCAAGACATTTGTCGAACGAAAAGTGAAAAACCTACTCGTCGTAGAAGACAATGAATTACAACGCCGCAGCATAGTTGAATTAATTGGTAACGGCGATGTGGTCATTACTGCCGTTGGTACAGCCACAGAAGCCTTAACAGCACTTAATACTACTCATTTTGATTGCTTAGTATTGGATTTGGGATTGCCAGATATGAATGGTTTTGACTTAATCGAGCGAATTAAGCAACAAGCAAATCTAAATTATTTACCCATCATTATTTATACTGGCAAGGAGTTAACATATCAAGAAGAAACAGAACTACGCCGTATTTCTGACACTATCATTGTCAAAGATGCACGTTCCCCAGAACGATTGTTAGACGAAACATCGCTGTTTTTACATCGCCTTCAGTCAAATTTACCAATTGACCAACAGTTATTATTAGAACAGCTACGCCAAAGCGATCCGGTGCTAGCAGGCAAGAAAATTTTAATTGTTGATGATGACATCCGGAACATTTTCGCCCTTACTAGTTTGTTAGAACCTTATCAAATGGAAATTCTTTATGCTGAAAACGGTAGAGACGGCATTACCATGTTACAAAACAATCCTGATATTAATATTGTCTTAATGGATGTGATGATGCCAGGAATGGATGGTTATGAAACAATGCGTGCCATTCGCGCTGTTGACGAATTTAAAAATCTACCAATAATCGCCCTCACAGCAAAAGCAATGAAAGGCGATCGCGAAAAATGCATTGACGCCGGCGCCTCGGACTACATCCCTAAACCCGTTGATACCGAACAGTTGCTCTCACTATTAAGAGTCTGGCTGTATCGGTAAAAAATTGGGCAATGGGCAATGGGCAATGGGCAATGGGCAATGGGAATAAAAAGAAGCGATCGCGTATTTCACAAAGGACTATGCCCGATGCCCGATGACGGCAGGTGCACGGCTGCCGGGAAACCCGTCCAACGCACTGCCTCCCCAATGCCCCATGCCCCATGCCCAATGCCCGATGCCCGATGACGGCAGGTGCTTCAAGCCGGGAGACCCGTCCAACGCACTGCCTCCCCCATGCCCATTGCCCATTGCCCAATTTCCCCATGTCCCCCAAAAA
>NZ_JBPAOH010000181.1:0-14585 GCF_050875635.1 Tolypothrix sp. VBCCA 56010 | reverse complement strand
CTTGCCACACCTTGATTCCTTAAAAACTACCCATAAGGGTTTTGACCCTTCTTGCTTAGTCTCTCACAAAAATGGTCGGTTTATTTCCGCCACCCTGTACTAGGGACTAGGAATTGTTAGTAGTTAGTAGTTAGTTGAATTTTATCCTACTAACCAGTCCCTAGCCTCTAGCCTCTAATCCCTAGTCCCTAGTCCCTAGTCCCTAGTCCCTATTGCAACTTCACAGCTGCACGTTGTAAAGGTAGAACTTCTTCCAAAGTTAATTCGTGGTCGGTTGTCAAATGACTGTTACAACAAATTGTGCTGAAAAATACTTGCTGACCAACTACTTGCGAAAAATGCTTTTCTAGTAGTAAACGCGATGTAATATCTCCTAATAAGTCGGAAAGGTCTTTGGTTAGTTGGTCTCTATCATCGCGGTGAACCATTCTAAATTTGAAAGGTTTTTCACCTACCAAATTTCTAATATCGGAGTCAAACTTGTCATATGTGCCTTGAACATACGCAAAAGATACTTCCTCTAAAAATTTCCAAGCTTCGGGAAATATTTCCCTAATTTTTTCGAGATGGTTCTCAGTTTGGTAGACCAAAGTAGCCGTTTTACAATCCATATGGTAATTTTGACGGTGTTGAAATCATCCGAATGCACCCTGTAATCTTACGGCTTAATGCCCATAATTATACCAATAATGTTATATATTTTCAAATTTAAAAACGACACGTTGTCAAACTAGAAAAACTGTGATTTAAAATACAAAAATAAATTAAAAAGTAAGTATTTTAAATGTGAATTTCTTCGGTAACAGTTCAATCAAAATAAAATTTACACCAACCCATTTACCTGATAATGGCAATTTTTTTAGTAGCAAATATACCATTGAGGACAAATTTACGATATGCTTACCCAAACCGAAATTACTTCACCATCTCGCTTATATGCACCGGATTAGCCGACCATAGTTAGAAAAAGAAAGTTATGAATTATTAATTAAGAGAGGATTTATGAGTTTTGAATTAACAATAGGTTGGTTATATCCGACGTTGATGAGTACTTATGGCGATCGCGGAAATGTGATTACCATAGAACGCCGCGCCCAATGGCGGGGATATAATGTGAGGGTCTTACCCCTGGATCAAAACGCTACCGCAGATGATATAAAGTCTGTAGATTTGATAGTTGGTGGTGGCGCACAAGACCGTCAGCAAGAAATTGTCATGCGCGATTTGCAAGGTGCGAAAGCGGGCGCAATGCGCGAGAAAATCGAAAATGGTACTCCGGGAGTGTTTACTTGTGGTTCACCGCAATTACTGGGACATTATTATGAACCAGGTTTGGGACAGCGGATTGAAGGTTTGGGAATACTTGATTTAGTCTCGGTGCATCCTGGTGAAAATACTAAGCGCTGTATTGGAAACTTGGTGATTGAAGTTACAGCAACTCGTTTAGCGCGGGATTTGGAAGAAATGACCGGTGGTAAAGCGTATTTGGTTGGCTTTGAGAATCATGGCGGACGCACTAAGCTAGGTAAGGTGGAAGCTTTGGGAAAAGTAGTGTACGGTTTGGGTAATAATGGTGAAGATGGGACAGAAGGAGCATTTTATCAAAATGCGATCGCTACTTATTCCCACGGACCCTTGTTACCAAAAAATCCCTTTGTCGCAGATTGGTTAATTCAAACAGCATTGCGGCTAAAATATCAACAACCGATTTCCTTGAAGTTTTTAGATGATACTTTGGCAATGCAAGCGCGAGAAGCAATGTTTAAGCGGTTGAAAGTCACACCATCTGCGGTTGCGGCTAAAGTTTAAATTTGAAGTGTATTGCAGGGTGCGTTATGAAGAACAGTAGCGCACCAGTTCATGAAAAACTGCCATATTTATCATTTTAAAAGACGAATGAAGCCAGCTTGCTCAATCTGCAAATAAATCGGGCATTTTTGACTTAGTACAGCTTTGTATTAAGTAGCAGAGTCTTCGTTAAATATTTTGCTATGAAATGCGTGCAATTTTTGACGATCGCTGTTTTCTTCCGTATTTTTTGTATTTATCAAGCTTTGTCCAATGTAGCGATCGTGTTGATCTGCCCAGTCTGGAATGTTGCTGCTAAATGCACCAATGAACTTTTCTAGCGGATCGTCTACATACTCTTGCATAGCTGCTGCGAGCCAGTCAACAGCTAACTCTTCAGGCGTTCGACCCATCTGTGCTGCTACCTTAACCAACGGCTCATAAAGCTTTTCGGGTATTTGTAACCTCAATGTATGATTCATTATCTTGATTATCGCGCTCGGAATGGTTGAGTTTCTAGAATTTGGGCGATAACCTAACGCAACTGCCTTTCGTAAGAGAAAGCTAATCGCTACGCTTATCGCACCCTACAAAATTTAAGCTTATCTAAAAAAACGACGTTGCATCGGCTGATTCACATTTTTTGGCTTCTAAGCAAGCTAACGGCTAACTGCTGTTAGTTTGTTTACATTCTGGGGAATTCTATAACTAAAGCCTCATACCAAACTTGGTTCAATAACTTGCTTTTTCCTGTAGTTGGCTAAAGCGAAGCTTGTCCTTTGTTGTTGTAACTACCAGTCGCTAGGGGAAAAGCAGTATAGAAGAGCCAATTTGGTATTACTTGCTTTGTCAGTCAATCATCGTATGTCAACAGTCATGAAAAGTCCTATTCAGAAAATTCTCTTCGGAAGTCCGGGAACCGGGAAAAGCTTCACTATCAAAGATAAACTTCTTCCTGCTTTGGGAATAAATCCAAATTCAGAAAATGTTATCAGTACGGTTTTCCATCCTGAATATACCTATGGAGATTTCATGGGAAAACTGATGCCAATTACCAGAAAGGAGAAAGTAGAATATAACTTCTACGATGGTCATTTTTTAAAAGCATTAGGACAGGCTTACAAAAACATTATGTTAACAAAACCAAAAACTGTTGGGCAAATTAACTGGAATGATGTTCAAAATGTGGCTTTAGTGATAGACGAAATTAATCGTGGCAACTCATCTGCCATATTTGGAGTTTGTTTTCAATTATTAGACAGAGAAAACACTGGCTGGTCAAGTTATAGCGTGAATTTTACAGAAATAGAGTTTTATAAATTTATTGAATTGATAGGAACAAAAATATCTATAGTAGATGGTAATCTCAAATTCCAGTTTCCGGGAGACAGTCATTTTGTTTATTTCGATGCTTTAAAAGACAAGTTTAGTCCATTGGGCATCAATACAGAAACGAAGGCAATTATGCTCCCGCCAAACCTATCCATTCTAGCTACTATGAACACTTCCGACAACTCCATTTACTTTATGGACAGTGCTTTCAAACGCCGTTGGGATTGGGAGTTTGTTGACTGGGATGACAGTAAGCCTCCAGCCGCAACATACGGACAAGGAGGAACTTTGGACAACCAGCAGTGGAAAAAGTTAATTAGAAACCTTAACGACTTCATCAAAAGTCATCACACTTCTGTTCGTGGAATTGAAGACAAACAAATTGGCTATTATTTTATCAAACAACCTGTAACTGCTGAAAAGATACAGAATAAGCTAATGTTTTTCCTTTGGGACAGCGTTTTTAACCGAGATAAAAAACCGCTTCATAAGCTTTTGGAAGTAGAACCAGAGCAGCTTGTTACCTTCGGTGATTTCACTAAAATGCACAATGAATTTGTCAATCAAATAATGAACTTGAATAATAATGAGCCTACTTCAAGCCCTAATAAAATTTTACATGTAATAAAGCAAAATTAGTAACTTCTCTTTTGGCACTCCATGATTGATTTTTCTGAACTTAAGCTAGTTAGGGACAAACAAGACAATTTTGTTGGCATCCGCAAATCAAAATCTGGCGATGGCTTTGAGTTCTGCCTACCAAACGGCTTTAATGATTTTCCAGAAAAGGAAAACTTCGATAAGGTGCGGGATTTATTTTTCAAGATGTATCGCACTTTGCGAAAGTTTGAACGTGACAATGAACACACTAACCGATTTAAAAAAAACAAACCTGAATATCAGCAAGAACAAGATCAGACTACTCTTTCTTCTGGCGGTATCAGTATCGAGACTGAGGACGGGGAATCTTGTGTACTATATAGCAAGCTCAGGATGATTGAGCGAGTGCTGGAAGCCTATGATGACCTTGCTATCAACTCAATTCAAAATAAAAAAAGACGCAGTGAGGAAATTGACTACTCCCAGATTCACAAATATCTGGATAGGGCTATTTACCTGGATAACCACGATAACCACGTAATTTATGTCGAGGCAATGGATTTGCCGCGCCTAATGGTGCGTTATGACAGCACTGATATAGTGAACTTGTATTGTTACATTCTTGATGAAATTGTGCAGCAGTTGGATGGTGATGTGCCGGATAATATTCAAGCCCACAGTCAGGATATCCGCTTTCTTGCCCAATGTTTCAAGGATGACTACCTAACAAGTAGCCAGTCGATTTTTGATAAGGACACTTTTGTTGAGACTATCAATATCTTGAAAGAAGCACTAGACAACATAGATAAAAATACTTATTACAAAGACACTGACTATTGGGGACTTTACGAAGCCATTGAGACATTCCTATACGGTGAACTCAACCCTGACCAAAATGATGGAGAATTCTGGGGTATACAAAGCTTTTCCCTAGTTTGGGAGGATATGTGCCACACATATTTCTTCAAAAAATACGATGACTCAATCTGTTTTGCAGATGCAGATATACCTTTGAAAGGTGATCCAAACCCAGCAAGGCAGGGGGAAGAACAAAACCGTGTTGGCAATTATAAATACTCGACTGATGGTGAAGCTAAGTACGGAAATCAATGGATTTATCGACAGCCATCGCACATCCCCTACCCCAAAAAAGAAGGCTTCTTCGGATGGGACGAGCTTCTTTGTATTGAATTTGATACCCAACCCGGAACTTTGGTTTACTCAAATAGAAATTATGATGATTTCCAAAAACGAGATAGAAGTAAGGCAATGCGGCGTTTTCCCCGCCCGGACTTAGTTTTAAAGTTCAAGTCCACATCACAAATTGTCTTCGAGTTGTATGTTATTGACTACAAGGATGTTTCAATTGATTTTTACTATAGAAATTTAAACCTACCACCCGAAAGAACGGATGAAAAATATAGAGTTGATATAAGAAAGCAACTCACTTACGAATTCGCTCTTCAGCAAACACCTAAAGTTCAAGTATCAGAGAACTGGTTTTTAATTCCCCATTATTACCATAATGAATTTATAAGCCAGGATTTTGAAGTAGAACTAATTATTAAAGGCATTAAAATAGTTAAAGCTAACTTTTTTCGGATTCAACAAACCTATTTGGACGATAATAAATGATTAATCAGCCAGAAATTCTTGGTTTGGGTTCAGAAAGTTTAAATATAGAATTTAAAAGTGATTATGTTCCTTTAATATCCTTTAAAAACAAAGAACAAAAAGAGGCTGCGGAAAATTACATCTTAGAAGAAACAACTGAGTTTTTTGAAAATATACTAAAACTCAGTATTGATGTAGCTCAAAATCAGCTTGCCTATCCCATTTTAATCACCCATAATGATTTTAAATATGAGAATATTGAATATTTTTACGAATATTTTTTTCATGATTTGGGAGAACGCAAATCTGACGGTAAATTAAAGGAAAAAATTAAATGGGGTATCACTTTCGATGAGGAATGTGCTCCTATTCAAGTAGCAAAACATTATTTTGATTCTAAGAGTCAAGTAGTGAGACGGGAATATTTTGATTATCGCAAAGGTCGTCCTCGTATTTTGTATCGCCCCTCGCATCGCTCGTATCTACCTTATCGACGATACGGCACTATAGATATTAATGGAACTCCTATTTTCTATTACATTCACTTTACACTTCAGGAAATCTTGGATGTTATTAAACCAAAACAAACATCGGGAAATTGCCTAAATTGTTAACAATTGGGGTAGAGAATAGACAGCATGGATGATTCAATTTTAAAATAAGCGATCGCCTTAACCAAAACATTGTCATCAACACTGCTTCTATCCCTAAAACAGCAACCGATCCTTAATTTACTGACTCAGCTTGTACATCTACTGCTGCAAACTTCACCTTGTTGTACACATCTCCAAGAGAAATTTCAAATTGCACAGATGCTAAAGCGATCGCTTCATCTTCAACATCATATTCACGGAATGACCAACGCTTATTTGCCGTCTTAGAAAACTGTTCTACATAAATTTTAGTTTGGTCAATCAACAAATATTCTTCAAAAGAAGGTATCGTGCGGTAAAACTCAAATTTTCCCTTTTTATCATATCCTTGAGTTGAATCTGACAGCACCTCTATAATTACTCTCGGATTTGTAATCATATCTGTACGGTCATTAAAATACTCTGGTTCTCCCGCTATTATCATCACATCTGGATAAGTGTAAATGCGTCTAGAAGGTATCCACAGACGTACATCACCCATAAACACTCGATAATCTAGTTTTTTGAAAGCAAAATTTAGCTCAGTACTGAAGTTCAGTGCTATTTGATTATGATTGGTAGATCCACCCGCCATAGGAATAATTTCACCATCGATGTATTCGCTTTTGTAGTCAGCAGCTTCCTCTAGTGCTAAATATTCCTCTGGCGAATAGTATTGCTTTTTAGTAACTTGCATGATATATAAGCCCCAAAAGCGTTTAATTCTGGCTTGCTTAAAATCCTAACTTGAAAATAGGCGGCTAGGGACTGAGGCGATCGGATTGGGGACTAGGGCGTGTTTTCAAACCCCAAAAGCCCTCAGGCTGGAAGCCTGGGGCTACACGAACAAAGCCCACCTACGTGGGCTAAAACTCTATTTTTCCGTAGTCCGCGCAGGCGGACTTCGTTCGTATAGCCGCACCCTTCTAGGGTGTCGGCAGGAGCGAAAACACTCCCTAGGAGATAAGGAAACTCCGCGCCTCCTAACTCCTAACTCCAACTTAATATTACTCCCCACCTTTAACTTGTAAAAGCGATCGCCAATCTTGGATAGCCTTCTCTGTCCACAGCCAATTATTACCTAATTTATTTGGTAAAAAATTTACTGGGTCATCTTTTACCACCATTTGTCGCAGCTTGACGGCTTCAGTCAAATATTGCGATCGCTTATTCTCTGGCTGTTCATGTGCCGATTTATACAACCCTAAAGCTAATCCGGCATAGGAAGTCAAAGCCTCCGGTGTCGCTACTGGGGGAGTTGCTGCTGTTGGCGTATAACCAGAGGGATTTTGCTGTTTGAGAGCCAAATTCAAGGCTTTAAACCAAGAATCATTAGCCCGATTCATATTGCCTTCTGCGTAGTAAGCAAATCCTAAAGCGTTTGTATACAAAAGCGAGTCTGGTTTGGCTTTCACAGCAGTTTCCCAATAACGGCGGGCATCATCAACGCTGTATTTTTTGTCACCAGTTTGTATAGCTTGCCACGCTACTCGCCCTTTAAGAAAATTAACTGCCGGATCGTTTGCTTGCGATGACGGAATCAAATTGAGGGCAGCTTGTGCTGCCCCAAGTGCATTCCGCGAAGGGCTGAGTAGTTCTTCCACAGCTTGTAGCCCACCTTGTAAGTCACCCTGAACCAATTTCTGAGTAGCGGTAGCGGTGACGATTCCCGTGGGAGATGTCTTTAAGTCGATTTCTGGGGTATTATTTGGAATTGGTTGAGACTGGTTTGGAATTTGCGGTAGCTCGGAAAAGTTGGGAAATTGTCGTTGCCACAACGAACTTAAACCGATCGCCATAGCGATCGCACCAACTCCCGCAACGCCAGCAATCGCCCACAATCGGCGTGTTGCCCGACGTGTGGCTGGTGTTTCCACTTTTGGGCGAGCTGAAGAAGGGGGGTTATTTGCGTTATCCCAATCTCCCCACATCGGAGTTTCGCTATCCAGACTCATATCTCCTGGAATCGGTCTTTTCAAGATATTATCTTCTTGAGGCTTTGGTATCAATTCCGCAGTGACATAAGGTTGCTCATTTGCTGTGTTTTGATTATCAATTTGCCGAAACAAATCGGAAACGATCGCCGAATCTTCTTCATAGCTTGAGTCATCATACTCAATTTCATCAACCAAATCGCCCCAAGTATCTTCACCTAGCCAGTCCAAGCCAGAAGGTATCATATCCTCCATTGGTAAAGGCATTTCCAGATCGTTCGCACTACCAGAGTAGATTGAAGTTCCTATCAACCGGGGATTGTACTCACCAAAGGATTCGACATTTTCGCCTAAAGTAATTTCCGGTGTTAAATTACCGTTAAATTTGGGATCGAGATATAAAATTGGTAATGCCCAGTACATCTGAAGAGAACCATAGGCAGAAATTAAGCCTTGGCGCACTCGACTGACGCACAAATCTACGGGATATCCCTGACTCAAGTTGCGATAAAACAATTGTGTCAGTGTTAGCGCTACTTCATCGGGAATGCGTTCTGACATTGCCAAAACGCTTCTGATACCGCGTTTCACCAAGCTTTCTGCTAAGTTGCGTTCTCCCGTATCAGCAGCCGGATCGGAGGTAGCAGCGTATGCCCCCAAACACGAGTTAAACACTGCCATTTGAATGTTATTGTTAACTAGCAAGCCTGCCAAATCGTCGCCGCTGAGAGTTTCTGTTAAACCAGTTCTGTTATTTACAAGATAAATTTCGCCGCCGTTGGGTCCTAAGTTACTATGACCGGAGTAGTGAAGAACGTGATATCGTCCTTGTTCTAAAGCTTGCGTTAATTCTTCGCGCCCTGGTTGTTCTAACAGGGTAAGTTCGATTTCTGGGAGATAATTGCCAGTTTCCGAAAAGCGTGGTGACTGACGGTGAAGTTCAGCTTGCAGTTTGACTGCTTCTAATTTGAGTAAATCCAAACGGACTAAATCTGTAGGAGAAGCGATCGCCATTAAGACTTTGATACCACCTTCTTCTAAAGGTGTTGGTATATTTGTTGATAGCAGGCGAGATGGCAGATGAATTCCGGTTTGAAACCGAGAAAAAGCAATATAAGGTCCTGTTGCCAAAGGGCGATCGCCTGCGTGCATCACTTCCCAAGGCAAACGCGCTAATCTGATATCTTTTAGTCCTAACCGCAGGCGCAATACCTCTTGCTGATGCTGGGCAATACCCTGCGCCGTAATCCAACTATCTCTGAGAGTGCCTTGAAACAGTGCGTTATAAAATTGTTGACCCAAAGCCACCAAGTTGACATTAAGAGCGATCGCATCTCCTTGCAACACCGACTTCAACGGATCATTCATCAAATGCCCCGCAGCCGTCAACCAATCAGCTACAGGCCAAGTTACTAATTCTTCTGCCAATGGCACCCCAGGCGCGACTTGTTCCGTCCGCACCAAGTAGTCATTTTGCCCTACTGGGGTTACGGAAATATGAAATTCCTGGGTCACAACTTCTCCTGTTCGCCTCCTAAATCTGGTTTGAAACGCTGTTCATTTTCACGCTCTTTTGTTTCGCTTCTTCTGATACCTTAGATGCATCTTGACACTCAATGTTTCTGATTTAAGTTGTTTTGCACCAGCTCCCTGTTTACAACTTTATCCGGATTGCAATCATTCCGCCCAGAACACTTTATTGGTAGATGCACCTTGATCTTCAATTCCCCCGGTTGGCTTTACACCCAAGTCGGGGGTTTTTTATGCCTAACCATGAGCGCAACAATTTTTAACAGACTAAATTTAGCTGTGATAATGGCGTCTAAATTTATCTTATTTACTAAGTATATCCAAAACTGGCATCCAATAAAGTTTTGTTTTACACACCTTGTCATCTCCGATTTTCTGAATTTATCCGGAGCATGATTGTTAAACCGAGAACAAATAATTGGTAGATGCACCCTGATAACTCACTTCCCTAGTTGGCTTACACCACTGGGGAATTTTTGTGTTTAATCAAACAAAAATATATTTTCATACCAGTAAAATTATCCTGATGCTTATAGTTAATTTTAGAACATTTAATTAGTAGATGCACCCTGATAACTCAATTCCCTAGTTGGCGTAAGCCAATTAGGGTTTTTCTTATTTTATAAAAATAATCACATCTTAGACATATACTATCCGGATGATGTTAGTTAGCTATAGAACAAGTAATTGGTAGATGCACCCTGATAACTCACTCCCCTAGTTGGCTTACGCTTACTGGGGGATTTTTGTCTTTTTGACACATTTGTTAAAACCGATGTTGATACTAGATACTTGGTAGCAGCACAAACTGAGTTGATGTTCTTAATTTTATCCGGAACATACTGCTTTCTCTAAGAACAGTTAATTGGTAGATGCACCCTGATAACTCACTCCCCTGGTTGGTTGCCACCCGCTGGGGGATTCTTTATTTGGTATCTTAATTAACATTATTTTCCATTTGTCAACTTAGTGGCGATAGAAATATTTCTTAGTAATACTTTACGCGCACAGATTTTTCACAAAGGAAATTTTTAGATCGTAGTGGGTGCTGTCTTCGCCCAAAATAAGCGATGAATCGCTTACTACCTAAAAGTGCTTTTTTTTAAAAGTTTCTCAATTTTATCCGGAGTGTACTGGTTTCTCTAAGAACAAGTAATTGGTAGATGCACCCTGATAACTCACTCCCCTAGTTGGTTTATACCACTGGGGGATTTTTGTATCTTTTGCAATACATTGAGTGGAGGAGGAAAACATTACTCAACAGTTTCCTCAATTTTTTCCGGAGCATACTGGTTTCTCTAGGAACAAGTAATTGGTAGATGCACCCTGATAACTCACCCCCTAGTTGGCTTAGACCACTGGGGGTTTTTTATGACAAATAACAACTTTATACACAATTTAATCCGGAGGACTGTGTATAACTTGAGAACAAGTAATTGGTAGATGCACCCTGATAACTCACTCCCTTAGTTGGTTTATACCTGCTAGGGGGTTTTTTATGGATTTGCTACATGCTAAAATTCTGTTAGCTATGCCAAAATCTTAAGCAAATCCATGCAATTAGCTGTTATTAAGTTCTCTTCAGAAGACTGCGGCATCTGCCACAAGATGTCTTTTTATGACCAAAAGGTGGCAGAAGAACTAGGTATGCAATTTATAGATGTAAAAATGCAAGACACAGCTACTTACCGCAAGTATCGCAAGATTTTGCTAAATCAATATCCTGATAAATCAGAAATGGGATGGCCCACCTACATTGTCTGTGATTCACCAGAAGGAGAATTTCAGATTTTGGGCGAAGTTAAAGGTGGTCATCCCAAAGGTGAATTTAGAAGTCGTCTGCAAGCAGTTTTGAATTCTGAAGAAAAGTAGTAAGCGTTTCAACGCTTATATCTACAAATTAAACCCATGAAAATTAATAGAGACGTTCCACCGGAACGCCTCTACAATATTTGTCATCTGCCAGACATGATATTAAATCTATTTCGTCACTTCAAAAGATTTTACTTCTAAAACCTGACCAATCATGGCAATGGTCATGATATCTTCACGCACCTTTCCTGTGACTTTTGCTTTTTGTCCGGCTTTAAGTAAGTTTTTGTCAGCACCCCTAAGGATTTCGTAGGTAACGCCATCGTCTGTAACTAGCGCCCAAGCGCCTGTGCCAATATCACGGTGTTGGATAGTACCTGTAACTGTAATGCTCATATGATTCTAAGTCCTAAATGGGGAGTGGGGAGTGGGGCATGGGGAACGGGTAATGGGGCAATGGGCAATTACCAATGCCCTACACTGCTTGTTCCTGATTTTTCAGGGCTAACTTAGCAAGTCCGTAACAGAGTAGGGCGTTGATGATGAGGAAAAGGCGCGACCAAATAGTGCTTCCTAAGCCCCAAACTGCTGGGTCGAAAAATGCGCTGACTCCTAAACATGCGGCTATACCTAGGGTGGAACCGACTGCAAACCATTTCCAGGTGGGATTTCCTAGCAGCAACGCCATTAAAATAATCGGAATCAAGACGCTAGCAAATAGGGGATTAAAAGCATCTGTTCCCTGAATCGCGTTGCCGAGTTCGGGAATTGAACTGCCCAAGACACGGAAGGGCCATTGGGGAAGGTCAAAGATGTAAATTCCTTTCAGGAAGAATAACCCAGAACTGCCGGCGACTAAGCCACTAGCTAAAGACCAACTCCAGGTAAAGGGGAAGTAAACCCGTAAAAACCAAGCTAGCAAGTAAGAACCGACTACCATTAAAATTTTAGGCAATAGCGCGATCGCACCGCCATCAATCCAAAAGCCGGGGTTAAGATAGCCGTTATTCCGCAACCACGCAAAGAAATCTTGGAAAGTGATTTTCCCTTGCACTGCACGTTTAACTGCTGCATCAGCATTCAGTTGTCCGGCGCCGTAGTAGTTCAAAGCATCTTCTTTAATAGTTCTTGCTGACTCCTGAAGCACAGCCAAAACTTGATCTGGTTCTTTAATTCCAGAAGCTTCAATTAATGCTGCCACACCAGCAACGTGAGGGGCAGCCATGCTTGTACCCTGGAAGCCCATAAACACGCCGACGCCATTGTTATCGGGGTCGATGGTTTCTTGCAAAATCTTACCAGCATCACTGCCACCTGGGGCGGAAATATCTACGCCAGCACCAAAGTTAGAATAAGACGCTTTTTCGCCGTCTGCGCCTAAGGCAGAAACGCCGATAACATGAGGATAACGAGCTGGATAAGAAGCACCATTACTACCTTCGTTTCCGGCTGCGGCAATGATGACTACGCCTTTTCTGTGGGCATAATCGATCGCGTCTTTCATCAACTGGCTTTCACCACCACCACCCAAGCTCATATTAATTACATTTGCGCCTTTATCAGCGGCAAATTTAATTGCTTCGGCAATATCAGCTACAGTTCCGCCTCCGTATGCACTCAATACCTTTAAAGGCATTAACTTGGCTTCGTAAGCAATTCCAGCGACACCATATTTGTTATTAGTCGCTTGGGCGATAGTACCAGCAACGTGGGTGCCGTGTCCGTTATCGTCTGTGGCTTCTTCTCTGTCGTTTACAAAGTCGTAACCTGGGACAAATTTCGTTTCTTTCAAGTCGCGCACGCGACTGATACCAGTGTCAATTACTGCAACCGTGATGCCGCTACCTTTGGTTTGCAGCCACGCACCTTCAACGTTAATGTTGTGTAGGTTCCACTGCTTGCTGTAATATTCATCGTTGGGACCAGTAAGACTAGGCGAAACTTTTACATCGTCATCGTCTTGGGGTAGCAAAAATTCTGCCAACCTAGCTGGTTGACCGGGATTGGGAATTTTGTAGATGTAGTTTGGCTCGATGAATTCTGTAACTTTGGCGAATGAAGATTTTCTTAAAGCTTTCAGCCGTTGGCGATCGCCTTTGATAACATACACACGATCCTTTTCGGAAAATTTATTATCGAGTTTGGGTGTAACGTTGTATTGAAGGGCGATCGCTTGCAGATTTTTCTCCACCTCAGCAGCGGGAATATCTTCGCGAAAATCCAGCACAATCGTCTGAAAATCACCTTTGGCTGCTAGTCCCTGAAAATTCAGGAAACCAAATACCGCAGCACTCAGCCCGATGACAAACAAGCACAATAATATAAGCCTTCGCATATTAACTCATCACCGATGAATGCCAGTTTGCTCAACGATAACTTATCTGTGCCCTTTAGTTGATGTATTTTGCACTTTAGTTACATATATTTCACTCAAGACTTAGGACTTTTTCAACGATGGAACGCGGTCTTTTATGGTTGCCTTTATTATTTCTATTTTTCTGGTTGGCTTGGCAAGGCTCAAGGGAGTATCAAAAAGTTGAGGCTTATCGTGTTTGGGCAGAACAATTTGACCGAGCCAAGTATGATATTTACTCGGTGTTAGGTCAAAAAGGCAATAATATAACTTGGGGAAAACCCACGCCAAAAGGTTTAATCAAGCTGGAAACTTTTTCTTTAGAAGATGTCAAACAAATCCGCCTTTTGGTAGATGAAAAAGAAGCCGATACCGAAGCGCCACCAGAGAAAGGTCGGTCTATTGAGTTGGAATTTATATTTTCTTCTGAGAACTCGGTGCGCGTTCCGTTTACAGAAATTCCTTTAGCTGCACAGTGGGGTAAGCATCTTCAACAGGAATTGCAACGATTATCGTAGAGACGTTCCGACGGAACGTCTGTACCAAAGGCGCGGAATTAAAAGTTCAAAAAATGCATCCGCCGACTTTAAACAACACGAACGAAGTTTACCAGATGCAATTAACACTTGCATCATACTCAATTGGCAGTGGGTATAATACGCCACTCTTGCAATATGACACTAGACCATACCAAGAAACTTATTAATGTCAGCCCAGCAACTCCATCCAGCCAAATCAGACTATGCATTTTTAGAGACATGGGAGCAATTATTGGCAATAAATAGTGTCCCGGACTGGAGATACTGGTTATGGAGTACAAGCCGAGTGTCAGGTATGTTAATCGAAACATTCCTTTGGTGTATAACCAATATCCTAATAACCCCAATGGAGTTTGTCCTAAGTCGCCAATAACCTAGACAAAGCTGTACACTCATAGTCATAGCTGGTCTATGAGTGATATATGTATAAGCCAAACGAATTTGCAAAAAA
>NZ_JBPAOH010000180.1:0-14637 GCF_050875635.1 Tolypothrix sp. VBCCA 56010 | reverse complement strand
AATCAGGCTTGGAGGCGCTTTTTTGTTACATATATTCATACAAACTCAGTCCGATAAGTCAAGTATCCCTAACAGGAAAAAATTAAGCGATCGCCATCAATCGCCGATGAAACCGTAAAGCGGTTGTGGAAAACCTGTAAAATCACTGTGGAAACTCTGTGGAATCAGTGAGGAAAATCAGCATGAATGATAAGAATTACAAAAAAGACAATTAGCCCCTTTGACAGATTAAAAATTAAAAATTATTTTTTAAATTTATAATTAACAAAACTTAAGCTAGAGCGATCGTTGAAATTTCCGCCCAAGTTCCAGTTCGCATCGTGGTTTTTGCCAATTCATCCCAAAGTCTGGATTTTGGCAGTTGGTAGGCTTCTGTTAGAAATGGGCACAGGCTTTACCCTGTTTTATGCCCCGATTTTTTTCGTCAACAAAGTCGGTTTATCTACAACCGCTGTCGGTTTAGCCTTGGGTAGCGCGTCGATTTCTGGTGTGGCAGGCAGGATTTTGGGTGGTATGGGTGTTGATTCTCCGTCGTGGGGACGCAGACGCACATTGTTGTTTTCAGCAGCGATTTCGGCAATTGGTTCTCTAGTATTATCTGCAAGCCACAATTTTGCTACTTTGGTAATCGGTAACTTAATTACAGGCTTGGGTTTGGGTTTATACTGGCCCGCAAATGAAGCCGTTGTCGCCGACTTGACACCAACTGAAAATCGCCGTGAAGCTTATGCGATTACGCGGTTGGCAGATAATCTCGGTTTGGGGATGGGAATTGTCTTAGGTGGCGTTTTGGTGACAACTACTGGCAGTTATCGATCGCTATTTATTATTGATGCAATTTCTTTTATTGTCTTTTTTGCAGTTGTTTATCTGGCGATCGCGGAAACTCGTCCACCAGATATGAGACAATCGCAGAAGACACAACATATCGCGTCTTGGATGGCAGCATTAAGCGATCGCCCTTTTTTGGTCTACATTGTCCTGAATATCATCTTCACCACCTACCTTTCCCAACTGCACAGCACCATCCCCATCTACTTGAAAAACTTTGTGTCGGTAGGGTCGGGACAAGGATTTTCAGAAACTACTATTAGTGGTCTTTTCGCACTGCATTTAGCGATCGCTATTCTCTCACAAATACCTGTAGCCCGTATCTTAAAATCCTTCTCTCACACAGTAGCGTTTACCTTTTCTTGCTTGCTATGGGCAGTTGGTTTCAGCTTCATCTGGGCTTGTGGCATTGCGACAACCGATAATCTAGTTTGGGCAGCTTTAGCATTGGCTATATTTGCCGTTGCTATAACCGCATTCACCCCCTCAGCCTCTTCATTAGTCACCGACTTAGCCCCCGAATCTCAACGCGGTGTTTATTTCGCTATCAACTCTCTGTGCTGGGCAATTGGCTATTTTATCGGTCCTCCCTTGGGGGGTTGGGCATTAGATCAACCGCGAATCGTTACCCATAGCTTTTGGTTAGGATTTTCCTTTAGTGTTGTCATCACCCTTGCCATTTTGCAATATCTCAATCGAATTTTGCCTACTCACACAAAAGTAGGAAATCAAGAGTAGGACATTCACTTTCGCCGCGTTGAAGAGTTAGAGATACAAACATACAAGAAGCGAGTTTGCTGATATTATCATTTAATAATGCCAATTTAACTTGTTTTTTTTTCAAAACTTTTTATACCATCCCATTATTAAAATACTATTTATTTCGTTTGATAGCAAGAAAAAAGTAAAATTTCTAATTACAACTCAATATTGAATAATTCCAACATCGCCAGCCATAGATTGAACACGAGTCGAGTATATAACAATCATAAAAATTATCAATGATTGTTTGTGTCAATTGTTGGCAGAAATAGTATTTACTATTATTAATGGTTGCAGTAGGAACTATAGAGTGTAAGTAAAATTAATTAAACAAATTTTTTCTACATTCAATTAAGTGTACCTTTACAGTTTCAATGGATGCCTTGAAGCTTAATTAACCATTGATTCCAAATTTTGCTTTTCAATCATGATGTGAGGAGTTGCCGTGAAAGTAAATCTGCTAGCTTCTGCTGGGGGAGTAAGTTTTCTGTACTTACTTGCTGGAATGTTACCTGTGCAAGCGATACCTACTTTTGAAGAAAGAGCATCTGACACCCAGGCTCTAAACTATTCTGAAAACATAGTAGTTTCCAGCAATAATATCTTTGATGAAACAAGTATCTCCATTAATGATAAAATCGAATCAGTACCTGTATTAAATAAAAAGCAGGAAAGTACAGATTTAGCAGTAGCTGCTTCTAATTTTTTTCCGCAAACAGTCTTAAAAAATTCTAATTCTTCAGACTCATCACGCTTAATAGCAGCAGCAGAAATACAGGAACAGGAACAGGTAACATCTGTATCGCAACTGTCTGATGTAAAGCCTACAGATTGGGCTTTTGCTGCATTGCAATCTTTAGTAGAGCGCTACGGTTGTATTGCAGGATATCCAAATGGCACTTATCGGGGCAATCGTGCGATGACTCGTTATGAATTTGCCGCTGGTTTAAATGCGTGTTTGGATCGAGTTAACGAACTGATTGCCACCGCAACCGCCGATTTGGTAAAAAAAGAAGATTTAGTCACCTTGCAAAGACTGCAAGAGGAATTTTCCGCTGAATTAGCGACATTGCGGGGTCGAGTAGACGCATTAGAAGCTAAAACTGCTGTACTGGAGGCGAATCAGTTTTCTACAACTACTAAACTGAATGGTGAAGCAATTATATCAGCTATTGGTGCCACAGGAGGCGCTCCGGGAAGGGATAATCCGAATATCGTCCTCGTAAATCGAGTGCGGTTGAATCTCAACACCAGTTTTACAGGCAAAGACTTACTAATTACTGGGTTGCAATCTTACAATTTCTTAGGCGGTGTAGATGGTTCTGGTAGCATTCAAGAAAGTTTGGGATTAGCTTCACCCATACTCAGTGCTAGTAGCGCTCGTACAAGTTTTGAACCTCAATTTCCTGGAGTAAACGTCAAAGATTTATCACCCGTCAGCGCCAACAGTATTCAGCTTTACAAACTACTTTACATCTTTCCCGTCGCCGATAAATTAACTTTGTTTGCCGGCACTGCTGCGGAAGTATCCGATGCTTTTCCTACTATCACTCCTTTTTATGGTGAAGGACAAGAATCAATTTCTCGCTTTGCCGGCTTAAATCCTGTAGTGCGCGTTTCTGGGGGTACATCAGGTACTGGTTTAGCATCAGCTGCTGGCTTTATCTTCAGCCTTTCAAAGCAACTCGATTTAAGAGCATTGTATGGCAGTGTAAACGCAAATCTTCCCAGTTCATCTCCCGATATACTTCCAGGAGTTTCTAACACACCATTGGGTGCCGGCGTATTTGGCGGTAGTAGCGTTGTTGCCGCACAATTAACATTTAGACCAACCAGTTCAATAGATATTGGTCTGAACTATGCCAATAGTTATCACGAAATAAACATCCTAGGTACAGGATTAGTTAGCGGCGATATTGGTTCTTTAGCTGGAGTTCCCCTAGGAATACCCGTCAAACTCAACTCCGTTGGTGGTACAGCCACCTGGAGATTTTCTCCCAAAGTCGCTTTATCTGGCTATGGTGCAGCGCTATTTGTTGAAGATTCTTCCGGTAGAGTTGATGCTTCCACCACCTTCACCAGTTGGATGGTAGGACTTCACTTCAACGATCTTTTCAGTAAAGGCAACAACGCCGGTCTTATCTTTGGTCAACCACTTTACCGTACCGACGCTGGTGGAGACGCTCAAGTTACACCTGCTGGTGCAAATAGAGCAGTTCCCTACCATTTAGAAGCATACTACCGCTTGCGCCTAACTGACAATATCAGCATCACCCCAGGCGCCTTTGTCCTATTCAATCCCGAAAGCGACAGCCGCAACGACACAACAACCGTAGGCGTACTTCGTACCACCTTCACCTTCTAAAATCTCTTTTCTTTCCCCTCCTCCTTCGCGTACTTCGCGCCTTCTCCTTCGGAGACGCCAAGGGCGAACGCGGTTCGTTTCACTTCCTTCTTTCCTGCAACTTCCGAAAAACCGCCTTTAAATCAACATGATGATGAGCCAAAGCGACCAAAGTGTGGTAAAACAAATCAGCAACTTCAGAAGCGATCGCATCTGGTTCATCATCCTTACAAGCCATCACCACTTCCGCAGATTCCTCGCCAATCTTTTTCAAAATCTTATTATCACCGCCAGCAAACAACTTACAAGTATAAGAATCTTCACTTGGATTATCGCGGCGATCGCATATCACTTGAAACAATTGCGACAACGTATCAGCTGGCGGTGCAGTAATTGTCCCATCTACTTGATGAAAACAACTGCGTTCTCCCGTATGGCAGGCAATATCTCCTAACTGCTCAACCCCAATTAATAGAGCATCACTATCACAGTCATAACGGATACTTCGTATTTTTTGCAGATGTCCCGAAGTCGCTCCCTTGTGCCACAAATTTTCACGCGAGCGACTCCAAAACCAAGTTTCCCCAGTTTCTAAAGTTTTCTGCAACGACTCTTGATTCATCCATGCCATCATCAAAACAGTACCATCCAGATAATCCTGGACAATTGCAGGTACTAGACCCCTGTCATCGTAGCGAATTTTCTCAACAGGGACTGAATGGGAATCAATCGAAAACATACCAGCTGCTGCAAGTAAATGCAAGAATAATTTATTGATTTACGATACCATTGTGGATGAAGCAGCTGGCGCAATTTTTTAAATTAAACTCTGTTATTTCATCTTAAACAAGAACATTCCTGTTCATCGCCGATTGCATTCTTACAGCACTTAAAGCTACTTTATGAGCCTTTGTTGCTTCGCCATACCAGTGTAGAGCCGAGTTAAAAGCTGCCCGGTAAAGATCCTGGTATGGCTCAGATAATCGAGAGCGAATATCTGAAGGCAAGTCTTGATTCGATTTATATAACATATTGTTATTTTCTTGGTTCAGGTAATTTACTACGATAGAGGTTCTAGGCAGCTATTACGCCTATCCTAAGATAGAGCTTTTTGTTTCCACTGTTAGGAGAAAACCTTGGTAAATACCACGATTAAAACTACAAAATCACAAGAAATCTTCGCGGCTGCTCAAAATTTAATGCCAGGAGGTGTGAGTTCTCCAGTCCGCGCTTTCAAATCCGTGGGTGGACAACCAATTGTGTTCGATCGCGTTAAAGGCGCGTACATTTGGGATGTCGATGGCAATCAATATATCGACTATGTAGGCACTTGGGGACCAGCGATTTGCGGTCACGCTCATCCAGAAGTGATTGCCGCGCTGCATGAAGCCTTGGAAAAAGGCACAAGCTTTGGTGCGCCTTCAGTGCTAGAAAATGTACTGGCAGAGATGGTCATTGCTGCCGTCCCCAGCATCGAAATGGTAAGATTTGTTAACTCCGGCACAGAAGCTTGTATGGCAGTGCTGCGGTTGATGCGGGCTTTTACTGGACGCGACAAAATCATCAAGTTTGAAGGCTGCTACCACGGTCATGCTGACATGTTCCTGGTGAAAGCAGGTTCAGGTGTGGCTACACTCGGCTTACCCGACTCTCCAGGAGTGCCAAAATCGACAACTGCCAACACTCTCAACGCGCCTTACAATGACTTAGAAGCCGTCAAAGCTTTGTTTGAAGAGAACCGCGACGAAATTGCTGGTGTCATTCTTGAGCCAGTCGTCGGCAATGCTGGATTTATTGCTCCAGATGCAGGCTTCTTGGAAGGCTTACGAGAGCTTACCCACGAGCATAAAGCATTATTGGTATTTGACGAGGTAATGACGGGCTTCCGCATTGCTTACGGTGGCGCTCAAGAGAAGTTTGGTGTCACCCCGGATTTGACCACTTTGGGTAAAATCATCGGCGGTGGTTTGCCAGTTGGAGCTTACGGAGGTCGCCAGGATATCATGTCAATGGTTGCTCCCGCAGGTCCGATGTATCAAGCCGGAACGCTTTCTGGTAATCCTTTGGCGATGACTGCTGGCATTAAGACGTTGGAATTGCTGCAAAAACCGGGTACTTACGAGTATCTTGACCAAATTACCAACAAGCTAGCTTCAGGCTTGCTGCAAATTGCTACTGAAACAGGTCACGCGGCTTGCGGTGGACAAATTAGCGGCATGTTCGGCTTATTCTTTACCTCAGGACCAGTCCATAACTACGAGGATGCGAAAAAGTCGGATACAGCCAAGTTTGGACGCTTCCATCGTGGCATGTTAGAGCGGGGTGTTTACTTAGCACCGTCTCAGTTTGAGGCTGGGTTTACCTCGTTTGCTCACACCGAAGAAGATATTGAGCGGACTTTGACAGCCGCACGCGATGTGATGTCTAGTTTGTAAGTTAGGGAATGGGGAAGGGGGAGACAAGGAGACAAGGAGAGGGGGGGATGGGGAGAGGGGGGGATGGGGAGACAAGGAGACAAGGAGAGGGGGAAAAGAATTATTCTCATTGTCTCGTTGTCCCCTTGTCCCCTTGTCCCCTTGTCTCCTTGTCCCCCTGTCCCTCTGTCCCCTTGTCCCCCTGCCCCCTGCCCCCTGCCCCCTGCTCCCAGTCTTTTCTTAACAGCCGCAACCAGTGTGAGCGCAGCCTTTCATGGTTTTGTGACCTTCAGCGCAAGCTTCAGAGCAATAAGATTTATCGTCTTTTTTAATACTATCTTCTAGGGAAACAATACATAGGCAAGAAGGACAAGCACATTTCATTTGGGTTACAGTTGTCATAATTTTTCCTCTGAATACTGAAGTTACTATAACATATGAACAACTGTTCAACTTTAATTTAATAAAATTTAATCTTACTGAAGCGATAAATTGATTTTGAGGCTGATTCGCTAGGAAAAATTATCTTGTCTATTCTAGGTTTGAGAAAAAATGTCAAAATAATATGTTTTCTTTAATTTGTAAAATTACTTGAGTAATAAAATTAATTAATACTAGATATAAATATTAATTCACGTAGGTAAATTTTGCGCGATCGTAACTATTCGGGTTTAAACCAAGACGAGTGAAAGTAGCTGGGAGCTTGAGTGGAGTAGATTTTCGGGGGTTTATGATTGCTTTACGCAAGCTGGTGGCTAACTTTAGCAACTCTTCAAAGGATTCCAGCAAAAATGACCTGGCAAAAGTAGATTTTTGTTTAAATAATGAAAATAGAGTTTAATGCTCCCCGTAATTATTCGTGCAGCGAGTTGACAGTGCATGAGCTACTGCTTAAATCCGATCTGTCCCAATCCAGAAAATTTGGCATACAGCCAAAGGTGTCAGTCTTGTGGCTCGCGGCTTTTGTTGCGCGATCGCTATCGGGTACTCAAACCATTAGGTCAAGGTGGTTTTGGTGCAACCTTTCTAGCCCAAGATGAAGCCTTACCAGGTGAACCAAGTTGTGTAATCAAGCAACTACGTCCTTCAGGAACCGCACCACACATTTTGCAGATGGCGCGGGAACTGTTTGAGCGAGAAGCGAAAACCCTAGGCAAAATTGGCAATCATCCCCAAGTACCTCGGCTGCTGGACTATTTTGAAGATCATGAACAATTCTACTTAGTCCAGGAATACATCAGTGGCGCTACCCTTCAACAGGAGGTGAAACGCGACGGAGTTTTGAGCGAAGCTGGAATTAAGCAATTCTTGAGCGAGATGCTGCCATTGCTACAATACATCCACGAGCGAAAGGTAATTCACCGCGATATCAAGCCAGCCAACTTGATTCGCCGCGATCAAGATGCCAGATTAGTTCTGATCGACTTTGGAGCCGTCAAAAATCAAGTTAGTCAAGTTACAAACCAATCCGAGCAAACAGCATTAACAGCATACGCAATTGGCACTCCTGGTTTTGCCCCTCCAGAGCAAATGGCTATGCGCCCAGTTTACGCCAGTGATATTTACGCGCTGGGGGTAACATGCATTTATCTGCTGACTGGCAAATCTCCTAGGGATTTGGACTACAATCCCACAACCGGGGAAATGATGTGGGAACAGCTTGTACAAGTGAGCGCTCACTTAACACAAGTGCTGCGAAAAATGCTCGAAGTCTCAGTACGCAATCGCTATCAGTCAGCGGAAGAAGTACTCAGAGCACTGGAAATGGAACCATACCTGGAGAGTTTGGCACAAAGTATGGTTGCTCAATCTTCTGTGAGCGTGAAAGAGCGAACTTCTCTAACACGCAACCATTTGGAAGATTCTGGTGTATATTGCAGCAATCCTTCTAGCGCTTCTTCTAGTGCAGGGGTTCAGCAGGTAGCAGCAGCAATTCGCGCAAGACGAGCCAAAGCCGCAGAACAAGCAGCTTTACAAGCTCCAGAAATACAGAAGGGAGTGATGACCACAAAATCAACTACTTTGGCTAGCAGCAATAGTAGTTCGCATCAAAATACTAAAGTTAGTCGGAAATTAGATACTCAAGGTTTATTAACGGCTTACGTTAAAGGAAGACGAGATTTTGCCCAACACAATTTGAATCTACTGAATTTGCAAGGAGCAGACTTATCGGGAACGAATTTCCATTCCTCTCAATTGGAGAAAATCAACCTCCAAGGAGCTAATCTCCACAACAGTGACTTTGGCAGAAGCTCTCTTAACCGTGCGAATCTCAGGGACGCTAATTTGAGTAAGGCTTACTTTAGTCATGCAGATTTAGAAGCAGCAGATTTGCGAGGTGCAGACCTTAGCTATGCTTATCTTAATAATGCCAATCTTCGAGGTGCTAATCTGTGTGGTGCTAATTTAACTGGTGCGAAAATTTCTGAGGATCAGCTGGCACTAGCTAAGACTAATTGGATGACTGTACGCCCCAATGGTAAACGAGGCTTATTATAATTTTAGATTTTGCGTTCGCGTAGCGTGTCGCAGACAAAAGTTTGAGCGCCGGCGTCCGGCGTAGACGCTTTGCGGCTTGCCGCAGGCATCAAAGCTTTTCAAGACGGATTTTGCGTTCGCGTAGCGTGTCGCAGACAAAAGTTTGAGCGCCGGCGTCCGGCGTAGACGCTTTGCGGCTTGCCGCAGGCATCAAAGCTTTTCAAGACGGATTTGAGATAAAGGCAATCCAAAATCGGAAATTTCAAATTGAAAACAATTTTAATTGAAGTCATGAAACACAGCTATTTACAGTTATGCTGCAAATTGTGGGGCATAAACAATCCTTACAAATAGTTTTGAGTTTCATGCCGTGGCAATTATATGTTGTCAAATAAATATTTTATTTAAACCTATATATTACTATTAAAATAATCTGCTTGCTTTTTTTTTAATATTTTATTTATAAATTTCCGATAGAAAAATTTATTTGTTACATTTCGCAAAATACATCGAAGTGTAACAATTTTTTTGTAAAACTTTTCATAATATTTAAGTGGTAATGCGGTTACTGCTAACAGCAAAGAAACTTTAACCTAAAATGATAAATCTTAATGCGCTTTGGGCAGCTCAATTATCAAGAATTGCAGCGTCAAGCCGAAAAAGCAATTATCCCTGGTTGTAGGCTGAGACCAAAGATTCATGAGCGAAATCAGCAAGTTAAATTTGTTTGCCGTAAAAAGCTCACCTATGATGGCTGAGTGTGCAGAAAACGAACTAGAACGGAGATTGGGTTTATACCAGGTATTCCTGAAGCTGTATGAACACCATAGCAGCCTTCTAGACGAAATTCTGGAGTTGGAAGATTTATATCAACCGTCGTTGACGGGGGTAAAGCCGCTTTACATACAGGGTGTAGTAGATACCTCTGTTGTTTATGTGGTAACAAATTTGTGCGAGTCAACACAAAGTCTACGACAGCCACAGCAAATCTGGACAATCGGTCGCGATCGCGCATGTGGAATTCAAATTGCTGATAGATATTTGTCTCGTCATCACGCTGCGATTCAATATGTTGAACAACAAGGCTTTTATTTAATTGACTTTAATAGCACCAATGGTTCCTATGTAAATTCTGAACTTGTTTATCAGCCAGTATTGCTTAAAGATGGCGATCGCATCAGCTTAGGAAACATGACTTTTTATTTTTTTATTAATCATTCCCACCGCGTTTTACCGACTGTAGCAGTAGAGTTATTAATGCAACTTGTACCCACAAACGCATCTGACAGGATACAAATACTTACTTCTCCCCTGGAAATACAAAAACATCTAGCGGCAAAGCTAGATGATGTACAAATTAGTAAAGATACGAATTTAATTGAAAAGCTGCAACATCAAATTCACAGCTTAAGTGCAGAGCAACAGTCAGACATTTTAGATCGCTTTTTTAATAGACAAACGTCTGATAAGTAAAGTAGCACATAGATAAAATTGCTAGTGGCTAATTATATTAATATAGTTAGCCATTAACAATGTTCTAAGTGTTATTCTTCTAATTCTTCGATTTCATCCTCTTCGTCTTCGTCTGTCTTCTTCACAGAATTAGCCGAAACGACAGCCCCCATTTCTAGCTTTTCACGAACCTGCTTCTTAATTTGGTCAGCAAATTCCGGCTTTTCTTCTAGGTACTTGATGGCGTTGTCTCGACCTTGAGAGATGTTGTCACCGTTGTAGCTATACCATGCTCCCTTGCGAACCAAGACACCAGTTTCTTCTGCTAGGTCAACAATACAACCTAGGGTAGAAACGCCTTTACCAAAAATAATGTCAAATTCCGCGATTCTAAAAGGCGGCGCGACTTTGTTTTTCGCAACTTTGACTTTGACGCGGTTGCCAAATTCATCAGTACCTTTTTTCAAGGTTTGAATTCGGCGAATATCCAAACGCACGGAAGCGTAAAACTTTAAGGCATTACCGCCAGTGGTAGTTTCTGGGCTACCGTAGGTGACACCGATTTTTTGCCGCAACTGGTTGATGAAAATAACTGTGCAACCTGATTTACCGATATTACCAGTAATTTTACGTAGAGCTTGGCTCATCAATCTCGCTTGCAGACCAACGTGAGTATCTCCCATTTCGCCTTCAATTTCAGCGCGGGGAACCAATGCTGCTACCGAGTCGATAACTACAATGTCAACAGCAGCGGAGCGAACGAGTTGATCGACAATTTCTAAAGCAGATTCTCCGGTATCAGGTTGAGAAATCAGCAAGTTGTCAATATCAACACCTAACGCCGCCGCATAAGTGGGGTCAAGGGCGTGTTCAGCATCCACATAAGCGGCGATGCCGCCTTCTTTTTGGACTTCGGCGACTGCGTGTAGGGCTACAGTGGTTTTACCAGAACTTTCCGGTCCGTAAATCTCAATCACCCGTCCCTTGGGTAATCCGCCGCCTAATGCCAAATCCAGGGTGAGCGCTCCACTGGAAATTGTTTCCACACGCATCCGGGTAGCGTCACCCAGGCGCATGATTGCTCCTTTACCAAAGCTACGCTCAATTTGGGTGAGTACCATGTTGAGGGCTTTTTGCTTGCCTGCATTATCAGTGGTGTTAACAGCCATTCCTGCCTCTAAATATATGGATTTAAGGAGTGTGGATTTGATTTGACTAGAACAGATATACTATTTTGACATTTTTTAGCCGCGATCGGCTACATAGTTTAAGACGGATTTCCCGGCTATGTCGTTGTTACGACATGCTTTATGTTCTCCAGCTGGGCAATACTTCATTTTTAACAGAAAAGCGTGACAAGATTCTAACGCGATCGCTTCTACAAGTCACTCCTGTTTGTTTAACTCGTTTAATTATTGTGTAAACCAGACGTTTAGTTTCCGCCCGATAAGAATCATACTAACTCATAGCGCGGGTTAACTTAGAATTCTTTTAACAAGCGCTGCCAAACGTTGCGATCGTTCCCAGGACAGTCAACAGCAAATTACCCTGATATCCCACTAGCGCAACCAGGGTAATTATACATTTTGATAGTGACCTTGCCAAATTCCCAATTCTACACCCATTAATTCTATCGGATAATGTCTACGCTCATAAAGCAGGCGATCGCTCGACCGTGACCCACTATAGAGATTGAATCTCTACCTCAGCCTGAACTTCTGTTTCAACTTGAGCTTCAACAAAAGGCGTATAAATTAGAACACCAGCTTGTATAGCTTCAAAGCTTACAACAAGAGAATATGGAACACTAGCTTCTGGATCGTTATTCCAACCTTCATGTCCAACTACTGCAATAGAGAATGCTTCTGTGAGTTCAAATGAATTTACAACTGTCCAATCCTTCTGAAGGGTTCCTGCACTTCTAGAAACGCCCTCAATTTTCCCGTGGTTTTTTGATCTTTTACCAAGAGTCCATTGGAAGCCTTTATCCCCTTTTTCAGCATCTTCTGGAGCATCATGCTCCTTCAAAACCCTGTTCATAAAACTTTGTCGATCTTCTCCTTTCTTACTACATTCCCAATCAAGCCAAGTTGAAAGATATTTTCGGCGATTTCGGCGAGTTCGGCGTGGTTGTGCTTTGTACGATAAAGTGACTTCCACAAGAATCTCTAATGCCTCTCCCGGAGAACGTAATTTTTCTGGCAATTTTACTTCGTAAACATGAGCTTGTTTAGCTGTAATACGACGCTCTCCTGTTGTCATTAAAGTGATTCTATTGGGAGCATTACCCAAAGCACGATCAACATTAGGAAGTCCATAACCAATTTGACGAATAACGTGCAATTTATCAACATCATTTGCCATTGTCCATTCTGGCCATCTGGCTGATTGCACTATTAAAGCACGGTAAAGAAGACAACTTTCATTAGGTAACTCAGCAGCTAGACGTGCTGCAATATGACTTACTTTTGGTGCTGCAAAGGAAGTACCAACTTTATCAGTTCCAACTGCTGAACCACCATTTAAAGTTGAGCGTACTAATTCCGGACAAACATCATTACGGATAATAATACTAGGTGGTGTATTTTCATCTTTTACTAAATCACCACCATATTCAACTACTTCCGGTTTAATAGTATTCCAAATTCCGAACCCAGAACATGAAAAGGCTGAGGGTTTATCTTTTTGTGCAATCGAAGAATAGGGTGGTGTATGATAAGAATTCAAGGCAATTGAGCCAACTGTTAAAGCTTGAAAACTTTGTGCAGGGTTAGCAATTCTGCTTGAATCTTCTAATAGATAATCTGGGTATTGTCGATTTGCTCCAATATGTTCTTTTGCAGATAATCTTGTAAATCCAATTCTACCGTCCGGAGGTAAATTTCCTGCTGCAACAATAAACAGAATATCCCTTTGCCATGTCAAATTGTCAATAGACGATGCCCAAGCACTCATATACCGGGTTAGGCAGGGAACGGAACCAGTAATAGAATGGTTAAAAATTCTAGTTCCTGTTTGTTCATGATAAATTTCTACAATTTCACCTAGAAGATTCGGTGGAAATAGTTGTTTAGGTAGTTTGCGGTTAGCCTGAAGAACTCTGGCATTTTGAATCCAGCAAACAGCCTTTTCATTACCACTACGAGGTATAGTTCTTGGATAAAGGACTGCACCAGCGACACTTGTTCCATGTCCACCATTGCTAACATAGTCTGGAGTTTTATGAGTTTCTCCCGGAACCCAAGACCTTGAGTTTTCTGAATCAACTGCTGCTCTTAGTAGAGAATGTCTTTCTTGAATACCACTATCTATAACGCATACTTTGGGAGCATTTAATTCTGGCGCTTCTAGTTTAAATGATGGAGAATCAGTATCAGATACGTCCTTCTGCTGAATAATTTCAGCAAACTCATCTGGCTCACTAACATCAAAAATGTAGGGAAAATTTTCGACTAAATCTTTTAGACCTTTACCTAAAATTTGAATTCGACATGAAAAACTATCAGGCAACCTTGCTGTACCAAGCTCACCCCCATCATCTTGAAAACCTTTGATAATCTTGCCTTGATAAAATTGAATAAACTCTTCAAATTCGTCTTGCCTTTGCCATGATATTTCTTCCCATTCTTGTTCTGTTAACTGACGTTTTTGAATCCACTTGTTAACTCGCGTTGTAAAATTATCATTAGTTTCATTAGGTTGGAATTTGGGATAATTAGCCAGCTTGGTTTTGGTTCCTACACAAGCAACACCTACATCAACAGTGTATATCTGCTCTTCCTTTATAGCAAGCCATTTCTCATATAATTCAGCAAATAAGTTTGGAGAAAGAATCAATTCTGGCTTTTTTTTCCCGTCTATTACTTCCCAAATTTCAGCAACTTTATTACCACCATACTGCTCATTAATAAATTTTTCTATCTTTTTTTGTAGCTCACTAAGTTCTAAATCTGCTGATGCACCGATAATATATCCATCTTCTGTATCAGCAATCAATTCAATGCCATATGCTTTTAAACCATCTGGATTAAAAGAATCAGGATCAATTTCTAAGATAATACGTCGAGTTTTAAGTGGCGGCTTTCCTTCTTGCTCTCGTTCTTCTTCAGTTTCTTGCCATTCAAAGATCAGGGAGTCAACCGAACCTTTAAGTTTACTTCCATGTCCCTGGCGATTACCTAGATTAACGACTGTTATGGGATTCTTTTTTCCTCCTCCTGTTGGTGGTACAGCACTTCCTTGTCTTGTTAACTGGGAGCATCCCATTTTGGCAGATTTACTAGTGATGGCAAAATAGAGGGAAATATATAAGCCGCATATCAAAGTGATGACTCAAGAAAAGCAAGCACGTCTACA
>NZ_JBPAOH010000179.1:0-14702 GCF_050875635.1 Tolypothrix sp. VBCCA 56010 | reverse complement strand
CAGTTCCCATTCAGATGCGGTACAACATTATATCGTCGCGTGTAGGGGCACGGCAGTGCCGTGCCCCTACGGGTGTACCTCACGTAACCGAGAATTGCTATAAGCGCTTTAGCGCTTAAAGCTTACCAATTGTGATAAAGCTGACGAACCCAATGTAAAGGTTCTTCATGAGAAAGCCTAATTTTCGGTTCAAATCTTGGATAAAGATTTTCTAACATCGTCACATCTTGCCGAATTACTTCCTCAGTAGCCTTAATAGTTGGTGGTTCAAGAATTGAGTTAAAAATACCAAAGGATTTTTCAGTAAATAGTGGGATAAATATGCGCGTTGTGTTTTTGTTTTGTGGATATATGGTGAACACTTGCACAAGTTTACCCAAGGGTGAATCACTATAAACAACCACAAAAGATGGAAAGTAATTTTCTAGAACTATTTCCACCGGATTAGGAGAAAATAGTAAAGCTATATTCTGTAGGTACTCATTCAGAGTATTTTTATCTCTAATGTGCTTGATGGTAGAAACAGAAAAATAACCACGATCTTGAAATTCATCAACTTGTGTTTCTTTAATTCTAAAAAGTTCTCTGTGAGTACCTTTAGCGTGATTTACATCATGATTAATCTCTAATGCATCAAGAAAAGGTGCTTTTATAGTTACATCTCCTGCTACACCGATAAATCTAAACTGAGTTGATAGCTTTTCCAAAATATCTGGAATGGTCAGCTTTGGTTCTTGATTTGCGTAAGTCCAGATAAAATCACCTTGCAAAAATAACTTAAGTTGTTTGGCGAGAGGTTTGGAAATTTTTTCATTTGGTAAAATTGCTTTACCTTCCGAGTCAAATTCTAATGCATGAAAAGGACAAGCTATTGTATTATCTGGACAAATCCAACCATCAGAAAGCTTTGCACCCATGTGAGGGCAGATATTTTCTAAAGCGGAAATTTCACCTTTTTCGTTTTTCCAGAGTACATAATCTTGACCACAAATAGTAAATAATTTAGGTTTATTTACCTTCAACATAGATTTGTGAGCAATTAACCAAGGGGCGCCGGGTAATATCATTTTAGATTTGGGATTTTGCGAAAAGTTTGAGCGCCGGCGTCCGGCGATCAAAGCTTTTCAAGACGGATTTGGGATTTCACACAGGTGGATGAGCAAGATAATCAGGTTGTGCTTTAAAATGTTCTTCTAGTGCTGACATGACAGCTAAAACTACATCTTCATGCCAATGACGTGCTGCAATTTGCACACCAACGGGTAAACCGACACTCCCCTGTTCAACTTTGTAAGCTGTACGTGAAATTATGCTTTTACGGGGTTCTCTGTCGCTTTCTTCACCCTGACGCACGCGAGTAGCCGCAACTACACCGGCAGGCATTCCTAAGAGGTTGTAGAGATTTGTATAATTAATATCATCGCTGAGTAAAAAGCCGCTATTATGTGTCAAAGCTGGTAAAGCTGTAGGCGGACAGATAATAGCGTCGTATTGCTTGGCATTCATCGCGGTAAGAAATTGAGTGCAAAAGCGATCGCGTTCATGAATTACTCGCCAGTAGTCTGTCACAGATAATTCACCAACCGCACCTAGACTATTTGCCATATCATCCAGCCCAAAAAATCCACTAATTGCAGCTACACTATTTAGTAATTTTTTAGGCGTTGCAGCTAGTTGATAATACTGCTTAATTCGCGGATGCCATTTACTTCTACCTACTTGCCTTTTAAGTGTGGCAAAACCATCAGCGGTGAGCAACTGGTTGTATAGTTGCGAAGCTTTCAGTAAATCTGGTGGTGTCCATTCTTCAACTATTGCACCGCGCTTTTCTAACGCTTCGGCTGCTTCTCGCACTACCCGCCTAATTGCTGGGGAAGGCGATAAAATGCCATTATCGGTGTAAAAAGCAATCCGTAATTTTTCTATTTGTATGTCTGCTTCGCACCAGGGAACGAGCGGAATATTAGTATCAAAAGCTTCCTGACCGGGTGCGGCAAGAATTTTCATTGCTAGGGTGAGGTCACAAACGCTACGCGCCATCACTCCCGGTTGGGCAATTATCGCTTGCTGTCCGGCAAACAATGGCGCATGACCAACTAAAGTTAGCCTTCTAGATGTAGGTTTGAAACCGTGAATTCCGCAGGCTTGCGCGGGTAAACGGACACTACCAGCAATGTCACTTCCCAACCCCAGCGGTGAACCACCAGCGGCGATGATAGCCGCCTCACCGCCACTACTACCCCCAGGAGCGCGTTCTAAGTTCCAAGGGTTGTTGGTGCGTCCGTATACTGGGTTGTCGGTTTCGTTCATCGAACACATATGCGGGACGTTGGTTTTACCGAGAATAATCGCCCCAGCTTGTCGCAAGCGTTCCACCATGACGGCGTTATGTGTAGCTTTGCTGCGAGCAAGTTCAGTAAGTCCCACAGTGGTGGGTGTGCCAACGACATCAAACGATTCTTTGATGGTGATGGGTACGCCGTGCAATAATCCCAGTGTATCTCCTCGTTGACGAGCTGCATCTTTTATTTTCGCCTCAGCGCGTGCTTGTTCAAATAAAGAAACGACTACAGCATTTAATTGCGGGTTTACCGCTTCGATGCGTTGAATGTGCGCTTGGACAACCTCGCTGGGGGAAAGTTCATTTTTGGCGATCGCTTGAGCGATTTCAGTAGCACTTAAATTGATAATCGCATTCATCAAAGTAAATCGTTAACTTTTACTTATTAGTATGGCGATGTCTTTTCCTTACGTCTTGTAGATTCGTCCGATTTTTTGTACATTCTTGCTATATTTGCAAGAATTTTCAATCTTGAGTGTCGAAGTCCACTTTATCGTAAATATCTGCCAGGGAAATTTCAAAGGAAACAGAGGCTAAAGATATAGTTACATCAGCATCTTCATATTCAGTAAATATCCAGCGATTGTTATCTGTTTTGCTGTATTGTTCAACGTGCATTTTATACTGGTCAATTAGCAGATATTCTTGAAAGCTGGGAATTGTTCGATAAGCCGCAAATTTTTCATCTCGGTCATAGCTTTTGGTAGATTTTGAAAGTACCTCCGCAATCATTATCGGATTTGTCAAAGTGTCTTTTCTTCCTTCTTGAAATTGCAATTCACCTGCAACAACCATCACATCAGGATAAGTATTGATTCGCTTTTGAGGAATCCATAATCTTTGGTCTGTCACAAAAACCTGTAATGGTTGACGTTTCAGAGCAAAATTGAGCGCTGCATAGAAATTGCCAGCAATTTTGTTATGATTGGGTGTTCCACCTGTCATTGGGATAATTTGACCATTAATATATTCGTGCCGTTCTTCAGACTTTACCTCTATTTCTAGGTATTCTTCCGGTGAGTAGTAGCGTTCTGCAATAATCATGACATTTCAAACCTCAATACTACAAATTCTTAACTTAATATTTGTTTTGGTGTTACTCCCAACAACCTTTTAAAATGTCTATTAAGATGACTTTGGTTAGCGAAACCGACTTTGTAAGCAACTTCTGCAATACTCACATTACCTTGCAAAAGTAAATTTTTCGCTCGTTCCACCCGACAGCGAATCACATATTGATGCGCGGAGATTCCCATTGATTGTTTGAATAAGTGAGAAAAGTAATGCGGACTCATCTGTACTAAAGCCGCCAATTCTGTTAAACTTAAATCATGGTCTAAATTGGCGTTTATATAGTCAATTACTTTCGGAAAATTATACTTGGATAAACCGTCTTTATATTGTTGTAAAATCGGTTTGCGTGTTGAATAATGTTGCATCAAGTGAACTGACAAAGCATTGATCATCGTCTCTGCATAAAGACGACTATTTGTCGGATTATTTTCTAACACACCTTTAAGGGCTAATCCAATTTGGTAAATTAGCGGATCGGGTGTGGCAAAGTGCGGTAATAATTCCACATCTTTTGCATCTGCGGCTTCATCAATTGCACGAGCGAAAACGTCAGCTTCTATACCGAGAATGATAAAATCGCCTTCATCTTCCCAAGCAGCACCTTGACCGGTGTTGACGGGAGTAATAACTATATCACCTCCAGCTACAGCGTCACGGTGAAAGCGTCCATCTAGTTTGCGATCGGCATGAATTATACGGTTTCCGTGTGTGAAAATCGCGATAGAATGCCAACGAGGGGTAGAAACTTCCGGTACTTCATAAGCAGGTTGACACATATAGCCAAAAGATACGCCATGCCAATTAACATCTAAGCTAGTTAAAATTGGCGGACGTGGGTAAAGCTGCAATACCTTACATTCTTCGGTTAAGACTAAGGGCTTTTCTTGGGGCATAGATTACACAAATGCCTATCTACCCAATATATCAGGTTAGAAATATATTTTCATTTAATCAAAAACATATTTTTCAGCTACTTTCCAATAACGAGAAAAACGCTTCAAGTCGATATAGCCGTCGTATTCAAAAAATGGTTCTACTTCAAAAATTTCCAAGTCCAAAGTTTTTTCAATTTCATCACATATCATATCAAAGCGCGGACTAACACTTTCTGCTGTGACAACTAAGTTAGTATTATTCTCTTTCGCAAAAGCTAAAACTTCTTGCGATACATCACCACGACGAATGACAACGGGTAATTCTAATAAGCATTCGTAGATAAAGGTAAGGCGTTTGAGGCTTAGTTGCCATTCTTTAATCAAAGCATCATCCCAAACCCAAATTGCGGGTGCGTCGGGGTATTGTTGTAGTGCGGGATTATGGGGACTTAGACAATCTCCATGCACCCAAATAATTGGTTTATTCATTGGTTTTTAGATTTTGGATAACGAACCGCATTCGCGCAGCGTCTCCGACAGGAGAAGGACACAAAGAACACGAAGATGAAATTTAACGGCGTTTCTTTCCTTTTTGCCAACTTTGGCTGTTAGCTTGTTTGTTAAATTCGGCTTTGGGAAAAAGTTTCTGTTCTATTTCTTCATAACTACCTTCAAAGTCACAATGACCGTAAAGGGGACATTTTTTGCAATAAATGCCTTCGGTGTAACGTTCTAAATTTTCGCGGTTGAAAAAATAAGCTTTGTGACTAAAGGTGCTGGCTACCCATTGCCATGACATATTATTGCTAGCAGGATCGCCATCTAACAAATGCTCTAAAAACCACTTTGCGCCGGTTTGCCAACGAATACGCCGCCAGTGGACAATATAAGCTGCCATCCACATGCGTGCATGGTTGTGCAAGTAGCCTGTTTCTCGTAAGTCACGGCTGAAGCTGTCGATGCAAACTCTGTCTGTGGTGCCTTGTGCGATGTCTTCTGGTAATTCAGGTGCGTAAGATGAGGGGGTATAGCCTGTTTTATATTCTTCTTGGTCTTGCCAGATGTTATCCCCTAGTTTGGCGTATAAACGCTGCCAGTAGTCGCGCCAGCCTAGCTCGTTAATTAGTTTAGTTGTTTGGTCTGCGTTTTGTAGGCGCTCAACGACATAATCCCGAATTTCTCGCAAACTGAGAACACCATAGCGAATATAAGGCGAAAGTCGCGTTACTGCACCTGTGAAAAAATTACGTGTTTTTGCGTAGCGGGCAGCGTCTACTTTTTGCAGCGCTTTCTCGGCGGCTTTGCGTCCGCCCACAATTTCGCTGATATGATTATCTCGTTGTGCTGCGTCTGGGAATTGTTCGCGGAGGTAAGCTACCAACTCTTCGCGGTTGGTGAAGTCGCGCTGCATGTTATTAGTCATTTGTAAAGTATTTGACGACTTAAGTCGTAATTACACTCATTATAATTATGGCGGATGAATGCAGGCGATCGCCCTCGACCATATGAGATAATTTTTTTATTCAAATACTGGGGGCCATATTTGAGAAATCGAAATTTCCCAGCCAGGAAATAACTCTGGAATTGTTAGCTTATCTTCACCCGCTAACACTTCACCCTCACTATTTAAGCGAGAAATTGTTACAGTCAATTCATCTGGGTTAATTAATATCCCAACTCGCGCCCCTAATTGCAAAAATAATTTGATTTTATCTTCCAAAAAACGGATGCGGTCTGTTTTTGATTTAATTTCTATTACTAAATCACAGAACAAGTTGGGCAAAGTCGCGGATTGTGCGTTTCAATCTTTGGGCTGACACAAAGGAAACATCAGGTGCGCGTAATTCGGTGTTAGGCATAATAAACCCACCACTGGAATCAAATATACGTCCTAGTTTGCGCGGCTTAACCCAATTACCCAGCAGTCTGATAAACTCGGCGTTGCACAAAATGGGGATGAAATAACGAACCGCAAAGACGCGTTCGCGCAGCGTCTCCCTGAGGAGAAGTACGCGAAGAAAGAGTTTTTTGAGAGACAGAAAAATAAAAATCATCCCGCAAATATGCAACGCCAAACTCAGCTCCAATTTCACTCGATTCAATATCAGATGGACCCATAACGACAATGTTTCCCGATTGTAGTTCCAGTTGATAGTCGCAATGGTCTTCTTTGAGCTTTTCTTGCAGTCTTTCTAAGTCGTGGATGGTGAGAGTCATGCAAATTTTAAGATTGTTCTGTGCCTATTTTAGCGTCGTTTAAATTGGGGTGCTTTGAGAACTGGTAATATATATTCTACAATGATAATAAAGCTCGTATATCAACTATGGTTCAAGTTATCCAAGCACAAACCGTTAACATCATTGACTTAGAAGAAAAATTTGGTCTACAGCTAGCTGATAGCGACGAATTTTTTACAGAGTGGTTTGATAATTTGCCAGAAATTACTGAGTCAGAAAAGCAGGCTTTAGATAGAGTTAAAACTAATTATCTTAGCTTGGTGAAGCGCCGCCGTATATTAGAAGAATTGGTAAAACTGGTTGTGCTAGCTCCCTTGTTAGATTTAGCAGGATATTATCGCCTTCCTTTTGATATTGAAACCGAACAATCTATAGAAATTGCTTTAGAAGATGAGGAAGAAATTATACGAGGTCGCATTGATGTGCTGGTTCTAAAACAACAATTGTGGTTATTAACTATTGAATCTAAAAGGGCTGGATTTTCTCTAATAATGGGTATACCTCAAGTTATAGCTTATATGTTGGCTAATCCTAACCCAGAACGACCTGCTTTTGGGCTAGTAATGAATGGCAGTAATTTTATTTTTATTAAATTAACTAAGCAAGATGTACCAAAGTATGCTTTCTCTGATGAATTGACGCTGTTGAAACGCGAAAATGAATTGTACAAGGTTCTTAGTATATTAAAAAATCTGGGTCAAATTTTGATTTAATAATTATGTACGATCGCCCTATATATCTCGATTGTCACGCTACTACTGCTGTAGATGAAAGGGTACTAGCTGCAATGCTACCTTACTTCACTCAACACTTTGGAAATCCTTCTAGTATTAGTCACGTTTACGGTTGGGAAGCAGAAGCGGCTGTTAAACAAACGCGGTCAATTTTAGCTGAAGCAATTAATGCTACTCCCGAAGAAATTGTCTTCACCAGCGGTGCGACAGAAGCGAATAATTTAGCTATTAAAGGTGTTGCTGAAGCTTATTATCAAAAAGGGCAACATATTATTACTGTTGCAACCGAACATAGCGCAGTTATTGATCCTTGCAATTATCTAAAAAGTCTTGGGTTTGAAGTGACAATTCTCCCAGTTGAAAAAGATGGGATTATTAATTTAAATCAGTTAGAAAAAGCTTTGCGTCCGGATACAATTTTAGTTTCGGTGATGGCTGCTAATAATGAAATTGGCGTTTTGCAACCGTTAGCAGAAATTGGCGAATTATGTCGCAGTCAGGAAATTATTTTTCACACCGATGCAGCACAAGCGATCGCCAAAATTCCTCTTGATGTGCAAGCGATGAAAATTGACTTGATGTCGCTAACTGCACACAAAGTATACGGTCCTAAGGGCATTGGTGCTATATATGTGCGTCGTCGCAATCCCAGAGTACAACTTGCACCGCAACAACATGGTGGCGGACATGAACGCGGAATGCGTTCTGGTACATTATATACACCGCAAATTGTCGGATTTGGCAAAGCTATAGAAATCGGTTTAGAAGAACAAAAGATAGAATGCGATCGCTTGACACAATTAAGAGAAAGATTGTGGAAACAACTTTCCCAATTGCCAGGAATTCACCTCAACGGACATCCTACCCAACGATTGGCAGGAAATTTAAATATCAGTGTTGAAGGGGTAGATGGTGCTGCTTTGCTGTTAGGATTGCAACCTGTAATGGCTGTTTCTTCTGGATCTGCTTGTTCTTCAGCTACAATTGCACCTTCTCATGTTCTCACAGCGCTGGGACATTCGGAACAGTTAGCTTATGCATCGGTGCGGTTTGGGATCGGCAGGTTTAATACCCAAGAGGAGATTGACAAGGTAGCGGAACACTTTATTTCTACGGTGCAAGGTTTGCGTCAGCAAGCGACGTTGGTTTAAAATACCGCTTTAATGTATAAATTCTATCATACACTACGTTGGTACACATATTGTAGAGACGTTCCGGTGGAACGTCTCTACGAGGGTTAGCCTGTTTTTACAGCAATTCTCGTAAAAGGTGAAATTAGTGCGTATTTGTAGGGACAATTCATGAATTGTCCCTACACGAGCGCGATAATGTATTGTAGACAACAGAGAACCGCTATATTACTTAGTATGGATCTGAATCTATTCGCCCTCTTTTGACGCTTCTGAGATAATAGCCTGTTGTTGGTCTGTTTTTCAAGTTGAATGTGTCACCGCTGTAGACTTTCCAGATTTTGTAGTTGGAGTAGGTTAGAGGAGTTCGCTTTTCGCAGACTTCAGGAGTGCGATCGCCTAATATAAAGTATGCTGGACCTCTACCCATCACTTTCGCTTTGCCGTTTTTCTCGACAACTACCGATGTATCTTCGCTAACTGCTATCCCCAAAGCACTTTTAGCTACACCATCTTTGATTTGACGGGCTATGAAAGCCATTATCCTACCCATTCGTTCCCGTCTGTCAAAGTGCGTGTCTACAATGGTTCCCCTCAGATTTGCCCAGGAAAAAAAGTTATAGGTGAAGTTTACATCTTCATAAGGATCTGCGAGTGCGTCTTCAGTTTCAACTCTGTTTGCACAAGCGTTGTAAACAAAATCACTTTGAATCATCGCTCCCGCACTAGTTCCCCCGATACCGCCTCCCCTAGCGTAAACAGACTTTACAGCAGTTTCCAGCTTGGTGTTTTTCCAGTTGCGGATGTATTTGCACTGGTCGCCACCTGCAAAGAAAATCACCTCGGCATTTTTAACTTTGTTAGCAATTTCCGGATTATTTGCGTCTTTGCGGTTGATAATGACGAAAGTCTGCACCGAGTCCACGCCTTTCATATCGTAAATTGGCTGATTGTAGCTGTCATCTCCAGAAGCGCGGAGGACAACTACATCAACCTTGGTAGCGCAATTAGTACATCCCCTGACTCGGTTAATCATCCACTGGATAGCTTCATCGACATCGGAACCACCTCCACCCAAATCAAAGACAGGACCGTGCAAGGGAGGATTGACATTGGCAGCGTTGCCCTTTAAATTGGGCGTTACCTTCGCTTCAACAGGCAATATTAAGGCGATCGCTATTATCCAGATCAGCTTGAGCGCAATTTTAAACAATGTATAGGAATTGGGCAATGGGCAATGGGCATTGGGCAATGGGCATTGGGCAATGGGTATTGGGCAATGGGCATTGGGCATTGCGAATTGGATTCGGGAGAAATTCTTTCCATGCCCCATGCCCCATGCCCCATGCCCCATTCCCCATTACCATACAACGTGCGATCGCTCTTTAACTGTCCGCTGATATACATCTTCTGTTTGCTTGGCTATTTTAGACCAGCTAAAGCGTCTTTCTAAATCCTCATAAGCGTTATCAACTAACCATTGCCGATAACCTGGATTTTTCAACACTTCTAATATTCCCCAAGCTAGAGAATCTGGATTGTTAACCCAGGTAACAATACCTGTTTTCGTGTGTTGCACTACTTCGGGAAAACCGCCAGTATCGGAAACTACTACGGGAACGCGAGAGGCAAAGCTTTCTAAGGCAACAATACCAAAGGGTTCGTAAAGACTGGGAAAAACGGCGCAGTCAGCGATGGTTTGAAATTTATCTAAGTATTCATCGGACATAAAGCCGGTAAAATAGCACTTGTGGGCAATTCCCAAATCCCAAGCTTGACGTTTAAGATGGTCGGTATTGCCACCACCAATTATCACAAACTTGACGTAACCACCCATTTCTGAAAGTATCTTTGGTGCTGCATTTAGCAATCCGGAAACGCCTTTTTCATAAGTCATGCGACCGACGTAATAAACAATTTTTTCACCATCTTCAGCAAATTGACGGCGAAAATCGTGGGCATGAAAATCTTGATGGTGTTGTTTCTTTTCTGGTCTAATACCGTTGTAGATAACATCGATTTTATCCCAAGGACTGTGAAGCGCTCGTTCAACTTCTCGTCGCATGTAGTCGGTACAAACGATAATCCGCCAAGCGTTGAAAGCAAGTAGGTTTTCTTTGCCACTAATATAATGTTGCGTATCAGTGTGAATACCGTTGTAACGTCCGAATTCTGTCGCGTGGACTGTAGCAATTAACGGCACTTTAAAGGTATTCTTGAGAGCGATCGCTGCATCGCCCACTAACCAATCATGAGCATGGATAATATCAAACGGACCATCTTCTAGCATCAACTTACCGCCGTGATGCCCCATGCTGTCATTTAAGTTTACTATCCAGTGGAAAAAGTCGTGACCACCAGCCACCGGCACGCGATGCACATGCACTCCATCGACTATCTCATACATCGGCGCATGACCAAATTCCGCCGTAATCAGGTGGACTTCATGCCCTAACTTGACTATTTCCGGGTACAACTCCGCCACATGACGTGCAATTCCTCCCACGATGCGAGGCGGAAACTCCCAACTTAATACCAATATCTTCATCAATTAAACTCCCCGATTCTTTACAAATATCCAAAAATATAACTAGGGACTAGGGAATGGGGCATGGGGAGATGGGGAGAGGGGGGGAGGGGGGATGGGGGGAAAGAAGGATTATTCTCCTTTCCCTTGTCTCCCTTGTCTCCCTTGTCTCCCTTGTCCCCCACTCCCCCACTCCCCCCTCCCCCCTCCTCAACTCCCCACTTCAAGGGCGAAAAGCTAACCAAGCGGCTTTTGCTTCCTCTTTTGAGGTGGCGGATTTTTGAAGTAGGATAACACCATCTTCAAAGCCAATGATGCCATATTCAAGGTTAGTGGTCAGACGGTCAATGAGTTGGATAAGTTCTTGCAAAGCAGCGCGATCGCTTTTGAAAGCGGGTGCATATTGCTGCAATTGCCACAAATCGGCGATCGCATAATCTACCTTTATAACCTCCCGCGCATCATTTCTCAACTCTATTGCTGGCAAGCGAAGAATTTCCCGACGGCTGGAAAGATGCGGTACAAGATAAGTAGTAGCAGACACGCTAGCATCTGTTGGAATTTGCCCTAATAATGAACGAAATTGTCCTACATGATGCCATTGTTGGGGTAGCGATACATATACCCAAGGTTTTACAGAATCAGGAATCAGAAAGTAAAAAGTCCGATTTGGGTTGGATGTAAAGCTAAAAAACAAAGAGACACAAATACAACCCACCCAAAAGCGACGAAATGAGAGTTTAAAGGCTTTCGGATGCTGCGACCACCAGATAATTGCGCCGTAAAATAATCCAGGAACTACCGTCATCGCATAGCGAATCGTAATCGCTAAAACCGAATCTCCTTTACCTAAAAATAATTTTAGCAGGGGAAAACCAGCGATCGCCCAAGATGCCGGCGCAACAGCAGGCACAAATGCCAAAGGCAACCATTGTCCAAGTAAATACTTAATTGTTCTATCTACTGGTGTAACAAGTTCTACTAACAATCGAATTGGGTTGCTAACGATCCCCCAAATAATTTGCACTGTAGAAGCTTCATCTCCATCTGCATATTGCCCAAACCGCTCCATCATAAACCGCTGGGAAATATCTTGAGAAAACAGCGGCATAATTAGATTAGTCAGAACCAGCATATAACCAAAACTGAGCGTACAGACAGCAAGTCCAGCGCGAGGAAAGCGTTTACTTAAAATCATGTAAATCCCAACGCCAAACAATTCTATACCGCTATCTTCCCGCACTGCCAAAATTAACACTGCTAGCACCCAAAACAGCCGCCACCAGCGTTTTTCCATTGCTAGCAGCAACCCAAAGACAAACAGAGGAATCTGACAAATGTCATGAAAGTTGCATAAAGTTGGACCAATAACAGCATTTGCAGCGTAATAGCTAGCAGTTATCATTACTGCTAATGGTGGTTCTAAATATTGCCGTGCCAATAAATACAACACCAAACCAGCAGCAGCAATCAGCGTCACTTGAATAACCGTTAAAGTTGCTGGTGAGGGAAACAACGCATATATAGGTAGCCAAAGTAACAGCGCTGGTGTAAAGTGTTGACCCAGCCGATGGTAATAAACAGTCGGGACTTCTCCACCATGAACGACATTCGTTGAAAGACTTGAAGACAGAGAACTTTGAAAAAAGCGTCCGTGGATGCCATTCCAAAAAACTTGGTTAAAAATGCCTTGATCGAATGAGGCGTAAAAACTGTAATATCGATGCAGCGTAAATATTAGACAAAGAACAAAGAATATGACAGCCACTGGCAAGACTAGGCGTAAACTATTGCCTACGCTCATCTTCAGCTTTTCGATTTTATGCAACAACAACATCACTCACTCACGCTGATTTTGGCAAACGGGGGAAATATTTATTGTAGAACGTGAATACCTGACTTCAGCTGCGATAATCGTAAATGCACAGAGCTTGTTTGTTAGATGCCTAACTTAAAATCTGTGTCAAATCCAATATAAATCCCGGCAAAACATCTTCACCTGATAAGCTAGCAGGAGATTGCAAAATTTCCACATCTTTTCCTTGACGGTAAATTTCTACCCGTTGGTTTTGAGGATCGATAAGCCAACCCAAACGAACACCGCAGTTAATATACTCCTGCATTTTCTGTCGTAATGTCTGTAAAGTATCACTAGCAGAGCGTAATTCTACGGCAAAATCAGGCGCAAGTGGCATAAATCGTGCCGGATTTGGGTTGAGAGTTTCGATTCGCGATCGTTTAACCCAGGATGCATCCGGAGAACGGTTTGCACCATTGGGAAGTTTGAAACCTGTTGACGAGTCAAAAGCCAATCCTGTACCATCAGCATCTGTCCATAGCTCTAGGCGAGCTGATAGTTTAATATTTCGATTCCCACTTTCCCAGCCTGTAGGCGGCATAATAATTAATTCTCCAAGAGCGGTGCGCTCAAAGCGCAAATCTCGATTATTCTGGCATAGTTGGAAGAATTGCTCATCTGTTAGCTCAATGACAGGATGTAAATTAACGATAAGGGTAGTCATAGTTGCTTTTTGAAGAATGTTAACTGTAGCCTAGCACCGCTGCGCGGAAGTCAAAAGTCAAAAGTCAAAAGTCAAAAAGTTGATGATGTGTGCTTTTCGCTGCTTTGGAATGGTTACTTTATTTCCGCCGCGTTGTACTAGCACTTAGGTGATTGGGAATTTTGGAATAATAGAGCGCGATCGCATACACTCTTGTAGCTTATTTATGAAATTATTAATGAACGTCTCTACTATATAATGTGTCAGTTGCGATCGGCATAGAGTGTACACTCAGTAAGTTGGTAGTTGATACTACCCTTTCCCCCTTCAACCTCAGATAGCAAGGAGCCAAAAATGGTTGCCGAAACCCAAGAATTTGATGCTCAAGCATGGATAAAGACTCGTGCTTCCCTCGATCCCACCCAATCAACCTTTTTGGTTTGGAAAGGTGCAATTTACGCTTTTATACCAGGTGAAAAGAAAAAACTTCTATTTGAAATGTTGGGAATGAGTGTGAGTAGGTGTATTCCCACAAAAGAGGGTAGCTGGGATTTTACCTCTAGAGAACTGACTTACTACCTCGACCCAAAGACAAGCGAGATTGTGCAAAAATGGGAAAATCCTTGGACGGGTGAGAAAGTGCCGGTGATGCATGTTGCGAATAATCCTGTACAAGGTCAGTTTAAAGGTAAGTTTCCCGCGCAAGTAGATGGTGATATTACAACCTTCGTATTTGACATATTTCCCACTTACCCCAATCCTCTAGCAGACGAGCCAAAGTTTGCTGAATATTGCCCAAATCCAACTTATCAGGCAGCAGAGTTATTTAAAATCACCGTCCCCACCGCAGATTTATTAAACTCAGAACTCCTCTCGGTTTCTCAACTGAGGTTGAGTTGGGATAGAATCGGTCAATGGCTTCCTTGGATGAAAATGGGAGCGCGTGAGGGTCATTTGATATACAGTGCTTACGGTAGTAAAGTTGATGGCTTAAGCGAATTACCGCAACAGCTTCAAGATGAAATTAATACCCGCATTCCTCTATATAGGAATGCACCAAAATCTTTTATTGAAGGAGAAGATATGACCTCATGGTTGTATTTTCAACAGAATTTTGAGGCTTACCTAGCGGGTGAAACCTTCCCGCTACCAGCAGGAGAAGAATTATAAGTTAGACTGAAAGAAATCTAAACGTAGTGGGGGAGGCGCTTCCCCATACATCAAGTGGGGACACTGCGTCCCCACTTTAAAAAAAAATATTCTTCTCCCACAAAAAAAGCTC